>MZXQ01000169.1:18619-21785 GCA_002926195.1 Candidatus Methanomarinus sp. HR1
TGAACATAATGCAGCATGAAACCTCAATTCCAGACATTAAAATTACTAATGTAGATAGAGACAAAATGATAATGGATGTGCCTATTATTATTTACAATCCCTCAACCGAAGATATGGAAATGCTAAAAATTGATTTTGATTTATATATGGAGGGAAAGCATCTTACTAAAGGCACAGTTCCAGTTTATGAGTTGCCAGCGAAGCAAAACACAACCATTTTAATTGAAAATGTCGAAATAAGGTATGAAGAGCTTGAACAAGTTCTTCAAGTAGTAATAAAAGAGCACGGTGCTGAAGTTGTTAGAGAAGGAAAAGCCAATATTTCGATGACTACTAAATTACTTATATACGTCCCGGTTGAGATATTATCTATAAACATTTACACTTTTAAATTTCCTATTCTGATTAAAACAGAAGTACCAGTTGATATACTTAAGCGAAATGAGGACGCAAAAGAGCAGATAGAAGAAAAAGTAAAGAGAGCTATAAAAGAAGTCCAGGATAAAATGAATGAAGGACTACTCGAAATCCCAAAGGTAATTCCGAAACAGTAAAATACGAGGTCTGTGACTAAAACCATGAACGTCAGCCGTGAACAAATATTAATAGAAGCTCTCCCTTACATACGCGAGTTCCATAATTCAATTATGGTTATTAAAGTGGGTGGTCATGCAATGGTAGACAAGAAAATAATGGAAGATATTGTCCAGGACGTAGTACTTCTGCGATATGTAGGCATCCATCCTATCATTGTCCATGGAGGCGGTCCCGAGATCACCCAGAAAATGGAAATGATGGGGAAAAAGAGTGAATTTGCAGCAGGACTGCGCATTACCGATGATGATACACTTGAGATCGCACGTATGGTACTGGTAGGTAACATCAATACCAGGATCGTATCACTGGTCGGTATCTTTGGTGGTAAAGGTCTGGGACTTTCAGGTAAGGACGGCAGGCTAATAGTAGCAAAAAAGAAAGCTATCCAGCGTATTACATACGAAGGCAAGGAACATGAAGTTGATCTTGGCTGGGTAGGAGACGTGGAAGTGATCAATCCTGATATCCTGCGGATTGCAGCCGATAACGATTATATCCCTGTCATAGCCCCTATCGCAGTAGATGAGCAGGGCAATAGTCTGAATATTAATGCAGATACGGTAGCAGGAGATATTGCTGTTGCTCTTAAAGCAAAAAAGCTCATACTTATGACCGATGTACCTGGTGTGCTGCGTGACATGAAGGGAACAAACACACGCATCTCCCGTATAGGAGTGACTCAGGTTGAAGATATGATCAACGAAGGTATCATATCAGGTGGTATGACGCCAAAAATACGCTCTGCAGCCAGTGCAGTTCAACGGGGTGTTAAAAAAGTGCATATCATCGATGGCAGCAAATCGCACAGTTTACTGCTTGAACTGTTTACTGACAAAGGTATCGGAACGATGATTTACGATCACTAATGTGATGNNCTGATGTCTGGTTCGAAGCAGTAGCTTTGGGATAGTGTTTAACCACAAGTACTGACACAACAGGACACAGAATACTATCCATGCCTCTATCGAATTCCAATACATTATCCTGATCAAGGTTCTGGCTTATGTTCCATTGTTTAAGATCAAAGCATCCTCCTCTCCATTTATTACCATCCTCATCAGTTCCGGCACCGTCAGATGCATCTGTTGCGATCAGTTCCGAATTGAACCATAACGTATCATGGACTTCACCTTCACTCTCTTCACTACCCCATATATATACTGTAGTAAGCTCTGCACCTATTACTCCCACCGGATCAACAGAACCAAAGGAAGTATTAGTAGTGTTATGATATGCAGTAAATGGCGAGTGATTACCATGCAAGAGTGGGTTTCCTTCATTGACCTGGTATTCTATTAATTCGGGAGAATCACCTCCTTCATATGCTACAATAAGCAGGATTCCCCAGGACTTGGTATTAAAACCAACCCTGGTGCCAAGATCAGCTGTTGCAGTATTGGTCCCGTTTACTATCCATTGTGCCACATTGTCATAATATACCCAGTACATACCCTTCTCTTTCTGGTAATTTGAATATACCCTGGTGTTGTTTATAAGATCTGTATAATTACCAGGATAATGCCCGTTAAAAGTCATATTGATAGAGGAAGTATCCTTTGCACTCACATACAGCCGTGCCCACTGCGGCGTCCCATCAGGTACAGTAAAGTTCTGGGTATAAGTAGTTGTATAGACCCTTCCGTGTCCTCCGCCTATATATAATCCGCCGTTTACTGTTCCCTTATCAATAGTTTGTAACGAAACACCATCCTGATCCCAGTCTGCTTTTGCTATTGTGCCTGACATAAGGATGGTAAGAATGATCAAGAGATACAGTATGACTTTCTTAAGCTGATCAGTATATGGTACTTCATCGAAACTTATCATTCTTATCTGTTTCGATTCTTATTGAAAAATATAATAGTCAAAAGCATTACCACTGCAGGTATTATCCCAAATCCTGGCGTATCTGATGGTGATGTTGACTCTGATGGTGTATCAACGGTTACATCTTCAGAGGTTTCATGCTCTGTTGCTGGTGGAACACTCGCTGTACCTGATCCTTTTTTAATTACCAGAATTGATCCGCACGGAATAGCAAAATCATCTACGGCCTGGAATTGTATAGTATTTGTCCCATCTACTAAATATTCGCTAATATCCCGCTCATCGATATCCATATCAGGATAAGGTGTGCCGTCACAGATACCTGTAATATTCACATCATTAACCTTGAGGACATTCTCTTCCCAGTTGCCTCCCTGGACTATCGTCCATAGTGTAGCATGTTGTACTGTTTCTGTGGATATTGTCGGGCTCATCATTTTAGTGATCGTCTCATCGGGTGTAGTATAATACAAAGGTGTGCCGTCATCATTCATCTGTGAACTAAGGATATCACAACCTTCATTGATCCAGTATTCTATATCCTCACCTTTCGCATCTGTGTATACTATTAGCAGTCCCAGTCCGCTTATACAGAAGAATGCATTTTCAGATCCTGTATGCTCAATGATCGCAGAATGACTACCGCTTCCGTTTATAAAATCAGTAACATTATATATCCAATTACCTGAAGGATAGTCATATATATCCCATCCCTTTCGGTCCTCATATTTAATCTCAGGTG
>MZXQ01000169.1:21802-25408 GCA_002926195.1 Candidatus Methanomarinus sp. HR1
TATAGAGTCGTGCAAATTTAACATTGGCACTATCTGGCAGGGAAACGGAATAAAGTACAGTATAAGTATCACCCGAGTACAGCTTTCCACTATAGTAACTGTCGCCTAACGAATATGTTAATCCACCCTTTATAATGTCATGGCTTTGAACACTGAGCGGTTTATCAGCCTTATATCCGTTTACATCCGGTTCATTCCCTGTTGCTGGCAATAGTAACATACATAGAACCGTACCGGTTATCAGGAGTATAATTGCCTTATGTGTATTGTTTGTATTGTTCATTTTGAATCACCTTATATAATAATTAATAATAATACTGCTATGATCATTACTTCAAGCTTTATCTACGGAACTGACTGTGTAGCAGCTGGTGTGGCAGCTGGTGTAACAACAGGATTGCGCCGGCGTTCATGATCAGGCCGGCATTCATGAACTGTAACAAAAGTGGAATAGTCAGGAGTAATAAATTCAACCTTTTCTCCTGATATACATTTTGCATGGGGTCTGGATACCCTGTATACTGCAGGCCGGCTGGTAACTGATTCATATGAAAAACTTATTGTTCCATCCGGTTCAATATCAAATTCCCACACCAGGTTATTGTTATTATTATCTGTAACACTGTCATTGACAAGAGTAAATCCCATTGGGAGTACATCTGCCAGTATTACATGCACAGTCCGTGCCTGGTTATTAACTACTCCGATACTTGTGAAATAAGTTGCTGTCTGGTTTCCGAATAGAGTCATACTCTTAGTGATCGACACTAACGGCTTTATATCGATTTTTTCACTTGTTGATATATTATATTGCTCCTTATCCCATGTAGCATTTGCATATATTGATAAATTCTCAGATAACATCCGGTTGAATCTGAACTTGAGTGTTTTTGAATGGGATGCTCCATCATTTATTTTATTGAACATATACTCAAGTTCATCATTTGTATGGAGTCCGTTGGCACTTACGCTTAAATGCACATCATTTGCATCTATCTCCCCGACATTCTTTATAATAACCTTCACAGTAACGATCTCATCTAAAATATATTCCTCATCATCCATATCGATCTCAATTGAGATGCGTGATAAAGTCTGTTCTCTTTTAGTCTTTATGGTAATTTCAGCCTTGGGATCATCAGGCCAGTTACCGATCCAGGATAGCTTTTCCTGATCTGTGATCCTGAGTCCTTTTAATTTAATATTACCATTATCAGCACTAACCCAATTTGCCTCATTATTCTTAAGTGCTACAGAATCAATAACTTCACCATCCCTTGATATATTGATATGCACTTTTCCGTATCCATCAAAATCCGCTACTGTTAAAGTGTAACCATCTTTGATGATCAAAGGATTAGAATAACTGAGTATACATGTGGTTTCATCCCATTCGTGGTCTGATATTGCGTTTGAGTTGTTGATGATCATCAAAAAAAGGATAACAGCTAAAGCTGTTCGCATATTATGTCGCCCTCCTGATCCGGTATATGAACAGTATTAAACAGAGTAGGGTGACTGCTCCCGGACAGTTTGTCGTATATATGGATGATTCATTCATCTGTGTTGAAGAATTTTCATCAATTATGGAATTATTATGTAGATCAGTATCTGTAACATTTTGCTGTCCTGATCCGTTAAAGTCAGCATGGACAATAACAAATTCCGTAGCTGTATTATTTGATCCGTCAATAGCATTAACAATTATTTTGTTCATTCCATTATCAATTGGTATCTGGACATTCCATTTACCGCCAGAGCATACTGTATCAACGCCATTCACCACCATAGTGATATTCTTATCAACCTCCTCAATAGTCCCCTTAGCTGTAATAGTTTCGTAAGTAAAGGTCTGGTCATATTGAGGCTGATCAATAGTAATATTAGGTGGAGTACGATCAAGTATATCAACAGAAAAAGGAGAATTATTATTATTTGTCTCTCGAAGCTCTGCGACAAGGTCGGTATAATCTGCCATGACTCTGAGAATGCATCGGCCTGTGTATACCGGTTCCCATGTGAAATTCACACTTATATTCTTATCAGGACCAATACTTGATACCTGTGCTTTTGACACCATTATATCATTGCTATAGAGTGCAGCACTAAATCCGAAGGCGGGACTGGTTCCAATGTTCTCAATATTTGCTGATATGATGTTCTCATTGTTAGTACATAGTTCCCCGATAGCGACCTTCTTTACTATAAGATCAGATTCTTCTTCAAGGTCTCCGGTATATACGGTCAGCACTGCCAGTACAGGATGAAGATATGATTCATCGCCTACGTCAAACCTTGCGTTTGATGATGATTCCAGATAATCCGTAACATCAAAGGTAAGTAAATCAAAAGAACCGGATGAAGCTGCAACATCATCACCATTCAGTTTATTATCATTAAAATACAAATAATCATTTTGACCTTTATCCCCTGTCATATATGCTACGCTTAGTCTGGCTGCCGGCGGATGGATATTATTAATACCTGAAAAATATGCATTTGCTTCTTTATTTCCAGATGGGTGGCTGTCACTACTGCTGTAAAGGTTCGGGTTTCCTTCATTGATCCAGTATTCAACTTTCTGTTCACTGGATTCATCAGCATAGACAGCAACGAGGATTATGCCATAAACCCTGCCGTCAATAGTACCTGATGTCCTGGCAACGGCAGAGTTTGAACCTGATGTGGTGTACTTCGTGGTATTGTAGACCACCCAGTAGACCCCGTGACCTGAGCAGTATACATTTTCATTGGTATCACCCTTGCCTTCAAGGTCAATACTGTCAAACTCATGATCGTTAATGGTAGTTTGCAGAGTACCTGTCTTAGTCTCAGTACCGCCCCATACACCTACATACATCCTGGAATAAGTTATCTGTCCATTTGGAATACTGAAACTCTGTGTGTAATAAGGTGAATTTTTTGCATTTCCAATACCATGCCCACCATCTACAATTACACCGCCTATTACGCTGTCATGCACGACTTTCACCAGTTGATCATTAAATGGTACACCATCAAAATCATAATCTGCCGATACAATATTAACTGAGGATAAAAACGATAGGAACAAGATAAACAATATAGCTGTCATTCCATACATATGGTGTTTTTTCTTATGATCTTTATCTATTTTAATAGTATACATAAAAAAACCACATCTATTCAACCGGTACTCTAAGATTTAGATACGTTTCTTGTGGGATTGAGATGTTGTGAGTGACCTCGTAGGCAATTCCGGGTCCTATTAAATTTTTATAATAGCTGCTGCCTATAGTATATACAAGATTACCGGTAATTGTATCATGTGAGAAGAGGCATATTATAATAATAATGCGTTTTAGTAGAGTGCGATTAGGTAATATGGTGTTATAATTTTTATAAAATAATGTCAAATTGATCGGCCTCTTTTGTTTTATTCATTTGATTAATTATGTGAGTTTTGAATAATCGATAACATTATGTACTATTATTTATAAATTATATGTTATTAAAACGTAGGGATTATGTATATTCTTATATATATATTTTTTGCTATAGAATTGGAAGTGTAGTATCCTAAGTATCCACTTTTGCTAAGAAATCAGTATATCCATAATCCTGATC
>MZXQ01000016.1 GCA_002926195.1 Candidatus Methanomarinus sp. HR1
CCTTTGAACAGGGTGATGTTGTATTGGTTCCCTATAAAGTCTTGGTAGTATTGGTATTGATGCATATGTGGGTATAGATTAAGCTGGAAAGGCTCAACACATCGTTTACAATTGTGGTGATTTAACGTCGAAAACCTATAGCGCATATAGATGATGCGTTATGGCAAAATCCGACAAAACATATACAGAAGTGAAACAGGAGCGTATCGATGCAGTCAATCGATATCAGAGAGGCGAACGCCCCTCCCAAATCTGCAGAAGTCTTGGCAGATCAAGAGTGTGGTTGCGGAAATGGATCAAAAGATACAATGATTCCAAGAAGAGTAGTAAGACAGAGTGGTTTAAAGAAGAATCCAGAGCACCGAAGAATGTTCACCGGAAAACGGATTCGGAGGCTATACTGCACCGCAAACTTCCAGAGGATTTCGAGATCGGTACGGATAGTCTGTCAATCACAGAGGGAAAAGTGCACTTTATCCGGCAGGTGAAAGGAGACGGAACAATCAGTGTGTTGAATGAGAACTTTGATGTCGGCGAATCGTTGGCTTATGAATATGTCTGGGCTACTATCGACACAAAACAGGAACAATTAAAGGTATACTATCAGGAGAAGAACGCAGAAGAGGCTGATCTTATCAAGATTTATCAGTACATGATCGGTGAAAATGTAAAAAGATTCAAAGAGATGTTCTGAATAAGAAAAGTGTAAACGATGTTATGGACCTTACCAATTAAGCCATAGGCTATATGCTAAAAAAAATAGAAAAAGGATTAATAACAATCCCTTTTCATTATTTCACTATCTTCTAATCTTTCATCCTTCTGTAGTTTGAGCTAGTGGATCTGGTTCGCAAGTAAATACTTCAAAGTCCCCATATGCTCCAGTTACAAACTCTGGAAATGGCCGGCTTCGTTTAATTAGGAAAACGTTCCCGAAATAGATACCTGACTCGACGTTCTCCGGAATATGATAAGGTAGCTGAAAGACCTGACTTGCACCGGGACTTAGGTCTAATCGTCTCACAAACTCCGGGAACCTTTTATCCATGCAATGAAAAGCACCTGGAATGTTGGGTTTTTTCATTATACTTGGATCGATCACAATGCCATTGCCGATTAAATATTTTATCCAGCCACTAAACCATCGTGCATCTCTCGGGTTACTGACATATACTTCAGCTATCTGACAGGTGCATTTACTCACTTTGTACTCATGATGCCAGACACCTATGTATGGTTGTTTTTCTTCAATAGCTTTTGCAGACTCCTTTTCAAATATCTTTCGCATTGGTGGTGGGATCGTCACTCCGTTGATTTCCAGATCCTTTAACCATTCTTCAATTTCTTTCATATTTTATCCCTCATATATTTTTTAATGCACTTACCACAGTACCTTTTTTAAATGGCAAATCCCTGTGCATCTCGGATTTTTTAAACAGTGGTTTTTCCACTTTTTTTTATTTTCACTCAGTACATATCTATTTTTAGACAAATATTTTTCATCTGTTTATTTACAGACTCGTGTTTACTGCTTGTGCCGATTCCGCATCTTGTGCTTAGTACTCCATAATCCTCCCATACCTCTCATTTTTCACTATCTTCACAGTCAGACTCCCGGCATAGCATAGGCTTCTGCTCCAACACCGTTCACCTGTAAGTCTCCCTGTCCGGATGGCATGCGGTTCACATCACCTATAATTCTAAAACTTCTCGAGCCTGTAAGTAGCGTTCTACCAACTGAAATACTAATCTTCTTCAACGATTCCAGTATAGAATGCATAATCTTCTCCAAGTATTGCCTGTATCCTGGTAATATCTATTGTATGCCAGTATCGATCACCGGTCCTTTTGGCACTGGTATTGCCATCATGCACGATCGCAACGTAAAAACGATTGTCATGGAGCCGGGTAATGTGTGCTTCGGGTACATTCCAGACGAACCGGGTACCTTCACCTATATTAATATCAGGGAACGGGTTCTGTTTCCAGAGATTTTTCGTATAGCACAATGTACCACCTGCTACCCACGGTTTTTTATAGTATATCAAGTATAACTTGATATATCGAAAATGCTCATTCAGTTCACATTTTCTAATCTTCGGCTCTTTTGAGAGCCTCAGTCAAGAAAATCCGACCGAAGGGAGGATTTTGTTCCTGTCCTGATTGATATACTCCCACCCAAGATTTGCTGCTGGGTTGAAGAAAAAAAGCCTGGAAAGACCACAGATATCTGTTTGTCTGACTAGCAGGTTTTTAACCTGATAACTGATGCGCCAATCTGCCATCCAGTCGTCATCATCCCAGTGGATGATGATTTCACCGTTAGCATTTTTACAGGCTATGTTTCGCTTCGCATCCACTGAATCTTATGATTAAGCAAGAAGTATTCAAATACTTTCATGATTCAGATTGCGCACAGGCGGCAGGTGCGTATTAATGGAGATGCGCCGCCGGATGGGAGTTCTTCAAAGCAACCACCGCCAGATCGATCGCAGAAATGGCAACGAATGCAGACACGACACGACGGGGGGTGCTCGCTGTGCGCCCGGGGCGGAGTGCGGGTGATGTGATAGGAGTGGGCGTGCTGATTGCAAAGAACAGCAACACACTGTTTAAAGCCGCATAACCGTCGTGAAAGCTGATATGCAGGGCTATTGTCGTAGCAAGGGCAGAAAAGAAAAACTAAACACAAAAAGCATGAGATATAACACTGGCGCTTTCTGTATTATAATTATACGTATGTAATTAACTAAATATAGAATCCTTATCAGCTATCACAATGTTGTCTTTGGATTCAATTTCTGTGATTAATTCTTTAACATCCTCTTTATTCAGGATGTTTTCTTTCCATAATGACTTTAATAAATGAGGTAGCAATAAACATTGTATGCCGTGTTTCTTGCAATAATTGTACACCTTCTTCTCATTACTGAGAAATACATATCCTCTATTTTCGCATATTGCGATACTGTCTCGTTCACCAGGTCCAAAAGATTTTGGAAGACCTAACATATAAGGTAAATCCTCCTGGTCAACGGCAACAACATCTATCTTTTCATTTTTGATACAATCAAGAACAGACTTTGCAAAAGAATATTCCTTCTCGTAAGCGATTGATATTTCACAAAATACATTGGACGATATAGACAGTTTAGTTTGAAATAGTTCAAAAAGCAGCTTCAATCCACCAACTTTTCCAAATGTAGAGAGGATGTTCGTGTCTACAAGTATCATCATCTCTTCTCTCTGATATCTTTGATAAGTTTTAGTCCTTCGTTAAACTCTTCATCACTTAATGATTCCACTCTGATTTTCAGACCTTTTTCTACTAAAACGTCTTTGAATTCTTCGCAGATCATGCCTGCCATCTCGGTGGCTCTGGATAACGTCACCTTACCTTCCTGATATAACTCAATCGCGGATGCCAATCTTAAATCCTGACGCTTGGAGAATAAATATCTAAGCGCATCCATCATAAGTTCTGATCTATTCGGATAATAACCAGCCTCGATCAAACCGTTTATCTGATCGTCAAGAAGAGAATGTTTAGTATGTTTATATTCCATGGTAGTTATTTCCTAATTCTTCAGTATTAAATCTATGCTTTGGTATCTCACGGTGACGTTGACGATTTGCTTGGTATCCTATACTTCATACTCTCGTTCATAAACAGCTCCCACGCGCCTTCTGTCGTAGTGTTTAGGTGGGCTGGGCGCGCAGCTTCTCGATTGCTGTGGGAAAACGAAGGGGCAAGGGGAGATTGAATCAACTAACAAGGGCTGGATGGGGATTCGAGATTGGTGGTTACTTCGGAGGTCTGGCCTTTCTTCTTAGCCTAAAGCGTTTCTTCTTCCTCCTCTGGCTCAACCTGCCGCTGCACCCCCGGCTCAGGCATCCGCATCACAGCATCCGCCACCCGGTCCGCCTCCTGCTCATACTTATCCCCCGGCTGGCCGATCTTAAGCTTAGCCTGCAAGGCCCCGGACTTCATCGACCTCGACACAGCCTGATTCCCCACAGTCCTCTGTAGATATAGGATGCGATCCACAGGAGAAATCATCAACTGCAAACGCTCAGTCC
>MZXQ01000015.1 GCA_002926195.1 Candidatus Methanomarinus sp. HR1
CATCTGCATTCTCAAGCTCACCCCGCCCGGACGGCTCTAGCATACCAATCGCATCAAACATTTCACTGTTATACATATACAGAGAGACCCATAAACGCACAATCCAATTTAGGCACCCCGGGAATCTCCCCAATTCCTATCACCCTATTACCTTCCAGTTCATTTATCAGATCAGTTCTTCTCTTAATAAAATCTCAAAAACTTCATCTAGAAATTCCTCAGGCGTTACTTCAACAAAATCAGTCAGGTTCATGTATAATCTGTAAGTTTTCTTAGTTCGGTTTTAATAGTTTCAATCCCATCGAGAGCCAGTTCCCAATCACAGTAATCTTCTTCAACTTCAAAAGAATAATCGAGTTCTTCTACAATCCTCTTTCGTTTCAACTCATCAAAACTCATGTTATATTTTTGCTGAAATTTGCAAACCATTAATCTATTTTCGACAAGCTGACGGCGTAATTCGTGGATAATAAGATGCATTGTACCTTCATCAGGATCTTGTTTAAAAACATGTTCATATGCGCTTTTAAATTCAGCAGGTAATTTTATAGACACAGACATATTTCAATCACTTATTAACATTGGGTTATACAATATATTAGTATTCCCGTTCGTATGCACTGTATACAATTATTTCTTCAAAAGTTGATTTTATTCAACTTAACTATTCGCGGCTCCTAATGTGGCATAAGAAAATGTCCTAGTTCTTTGAGATTTCTTGCAATTCTATTTTTCAGAGCACCTAAAATCATAGGGTTATCCAGGTCTGACATAAGTGATCTTGGGTCAGTTTTCAGACCAATACACTCTTTACCTATAGCATAAGCATACCCGATCTCAACACATGCCCCATCATCCGGGACTCTACCATCCATAACAAAAACTACAATATCTGACTTTTGAATTTCACTAATATCTCGCTTAAAGATTTTACCCATAGCAAATGATTCAGATTCACCATTTGCCAATAATTCTGATAACTTATACCCATCACGTTGTGGCAGAAATGTCTCAAAATCCATATCTTCAAGATATTTACTCAAATATCTGTTATACTGCTTTTCAGCTTCAGAAAATAACGGACCTGCTATATATATTCTTGACATGCGTATCACACCCCTCTATTACTTGCAAATGACGTAACTCTTATAGGTAGCTGGAATAAGCACATGTATGCGCAATCCGATCGGCATCTCTTGAGCATTTAGTCCGAATGTCCTCTATATTTTTTTGTTTCCTTCTTAATCCGTCTTCGTTTTTATAGGCAAACTCCGATAAATAGTCTTTCTCCCTCTTGGCAATATAAGATTTTATTTTTTCTTCCAATTCGGATTTCATTTTTTTATGGTATTTATCTCCCACTATATCGCCTCACTACTACTGAAGGAATAAATTTAATGTATGGCTGTAAATTCTGCCTTCTGTATTCAACTCTTTCTTAAGATCTTCAAAAGCTATTGTTGGCTCATACTGACGTTCGGCTATGATTGATAAGTCGTGTATATCTTCTAAAAGCTCCTTATACTTTTCGATTGAGAGAATTACTGCTGTCTTTTTTCCTTGCACTCAAGACATGCTTCACGACCCCGGACTTCACTGTACTCAAGTCCGGGTCATCTTATGAATGCATGAAGAAACCCATATATCTGCGTTTTTAATTAAAAGGGAGTACTTATAAAAATACTAAAAGAACACACCAGATCCAATTCCTATTTCTCTCCACAATTCATCCCATTCAATTTATTTTCTATCTTCCCATAATCACCCAAATAAGCAGTCATCAAGCTTTTCCATAATTTACCATGATTCGGAACATTGAAATGTAACAATTCATGTACAATTACATAATCGCCAAACTCTGCTTTAATTTGCCTAGTAATTTCATCTGCATTTTTAAAATCTTTGGAAAGAATAATTAAAGTTGTAAAAACGCAGATTGACGCTGATTTAAGGTTGCATCTGCGTCAACGACCCCGGATTTCGCTACGCTTAAATCCGAGGCATCAACAGAGTTGGAGTCATATGGCCTTATTCAAGAAAACTTAGAACACATCAAATATTCATTTGATAATATTCACCTATTCTGCTCCACGCCATCATTCTACAAGCCACTATACCCCATC
>MZXQ01000168.1 GCA_002926195.1 Candidatus Methanomarinus sp. HR1
GGACGGTCCGTAACACAGGCAATGAAGATTTGAAGAACATAACCGTGAGTGTGATATTTACAGACACTGCACACGACAGAGTAGTTAGACAAACAGTGGTAGAAGGTGTAGATCTGCTTTTGGGTGGTGCAGCATCGATAGAATTTGATGCCGAGTATTTAAGAGAATTGACTATACCAAAAACATCAGTAGATGAATCAATTCAGGTTAATTGGATAGAAGACGGAGATATAAATTTTTGTCACACGATAGTGTGTGATTCTGAAACGAAGTGTGAAAAATGAATACGAGAGCAAGGATCGGCGAAGTGGTGTTGCAAGACAAAGGAGGCAATACAAAATGACAAACAAGATCATTTTTGAGAATGTATCGAAGTCTTATGGTAATTTCAAAGCTCTGGATAGCATTAATCTTGAAATCACAGAGGGGATGTTTGGTCTTTTAGGACCCAATGGTGCCGGAAAAACCACATTCATGAAGATTCTTGTAACATTGCTTGAGCCCAGCAAAGGAAGAGTGCTCATAAATGGTCACGATAATCCCGCGCTCAATGTGGAGCGGAATCATATTCCTGACTGTGATAATAATGGCCGGAAATATTCTTGCCCAGTCAAATGTGACCTGGCAGATATTCAAGATGGTTTTGATTTTGCTGCCGGTTTTTATTGCCTCAACAGTAATGAGCAGAGATATTGAATCCGGTTGTGATGCCTTTATCTTTACATCAAGAACTGCAAAATACAAAATATTTTTGAGGAGATTCTTCATATTATGGGTGACTATCGAGTTACTCATTACGCTGATGTTCCTATCAGCGATGATCGCAGGGCTGGAGCATAATTTAAGTGGGCTTTGGACACTTATCATTTATTCTACATTTCTGGGTTTGCTGGGTGCAATTTCTGGAAACCTGTCCGGGAATTCGATGATGGCTTACTCTGTACCCATTGCATACTGGATGGCTTTTATTGCCCTGGGATATTATATTAATGAAAAGTTCAGCTTAATATCCGTATTGATCAATTTTTACGTCACAGAATATATTTTTTGG
>MZXQ01000167.1:0-480 GCA_002926195.1 Candidatus Methanomarinus sp. HR1
CACTGAATTTAAAGACTCAAACCCTAAAGGCAAAGTAGGTTTAGATATTTACGCCTGCACTGGCTACTTCGACAACTTCTACCTCCGCCCCATCACCATGATAAACGCCTCCAACCACATCAATGAACTCAACCTCACTCAAACCAACCCCACCACCTGCATAGGCTCCATCTATACTCTCCACCTTGATGAAGTGTCAAACAGCAATGCCCATTTCAGCTTAAGCAAATTCGGCAAAACAATAGACAATACCACAGCATCAAAAGGCGACATAGTTTCCCTCAACTTCGAAAACGGCAATGAGGGTGTAAACTTCAAAATAACACAATTATCTAAAAACAAAAACAATTTTGAAGTAAGACTTGAAGACATCATCTCAGCCAGTACTGATGATCTGAACCTTGGAATAGGTGAGATCCCAATCAGCCAGACCTACTATCAGGAAGAAGATATCGATGTTCAATTCTCAGTAACAAACCT
>MZXQ01000167.1:564-832 GCA_002926195.1 Candidatus Methanomarinus sp. HR1
TATCAGGTACGAGTACTAAATCCAACTGCTACAACACTATCAGCCAACTTGCAAGAAAATAACGGCATACACGGCACTGTAAGCATAGAATCTCCGTTCTCTGATGAACTGGTGGATTGGAATACAACTGCAGCAGTAAAAATCTACACCTTTGGTAGAATCGGTAAAAAGCAGGTTTACTCAAATAATATACCCTTTACCGCTCCTACATTCAATATTGCTATACCATATGATGAGTTCTACCACGGAGATGGTCAGTATGTTGTTA
>MZXQ01000167.1:866-1162 GCA_002926195.1 Candidatus Methanomarinus sp. HR1
TTCTCTGGTGAGATCTATCTACCTCTCATATTACTACTAATAGGCCTGATCGCAGCCATCTCTGTCAGAAACTACATGCACCGAGCAACACGATCACTTCCACTTGATCTGGTAATGATCGGTTGTGGAGTTGCTGTACTGGCTGCTGCATTGCTGGCTGCGGTGTTTATCAGAGTGCAATCTGATATGGCTGTTGCCGGAGTTATCATAATGGGTATCGGTATCGGTGCGGCTATTATTAAAAGAAGTGATTCTAGTACAGGCGCGTTGCTTTTAAAAAATTCACTTCTTCATGA
>MZXQ01000166.1:0-3072 GCA_002926195.1 Candidatus Methanomarinus sp. HR1
AAACACATGAATTCTGCAGTTCTTGATAAAATGGAGATATTTAGTGTCAAGAAAACTGCTGAACTGGAAAAAACGATGGATGAATTGCGAAAGGCTCCGGCAGGTGATATTGTAACACATATTTACAATATAGATAATACGCCCGGAGGTAGAGTGATTCCTACCGGGACAATAACCATTCAATTTGAGCCTGATGTAGAAAATCACACACGAGAGGAAATTCTTAAAGAATTTGGCCTGGAAATTATAGAAGACCTGGATTTCCTGCCACATGGATACACTGTTAAGCTAACAAAAGCTTCAAAAGAAAATCCATTAAAAACCGCTGCCACTCTGCAAAAACGTAAAGAGATTAAAACTGCAGAGCCTGATCTGAACTTTAAAATTGCTTATCTTTATACACCAGCAGATACGCTTTATCCCAGACAGTGGCATTTGAACAATATAGGTGATCCCATACTTGGATTAAAAGAAGGAGCCGATGTAAAAGCAAAAGAAGCATGGAATATAAACCGCGGATCTCAAGAGATAACTGTTTGTGTCATGGATGATGCTTTTGATCTGGAACATCCTGATTTCAATGTACCTGGAAAAATTGTAGCTCCTAAAGATTTTGGGCAGGATGATCTTGATCCAAGTCCTACCATGCACTATGAAAACCATGGTACAGCCTGTGCTGGTTTGGCTATTGCGCAGGAAAATGGGACCGGTGTGGTTGGATTAGCACCAGGATGTTCCTTTATGCCAGTGCGCTTGGCTAATGAACTTTCAGATGATTTTTTGGTAGAGCTGTTTCAATATGCCATCGACAACAAAGCCGATGTTATCAGTTGTAGCTGGCATGCAGATATCCGGAACTTCCCGCTCTCTGTGAAAATATCAGCAATCATTCATAAAGCAGCCACTCAAGGACGGGAAAATAATAAAGGGTGTGTAATTTTATTTGCTGCTGGTAATTATGCCCTACCCCTGGATGGTGTAAAAGATGGAGAAATCTGCTATCAGGGATTTGCTCTGCATCCTGACGTAATTGCTGTGGGTGCATCTAATAGTCTTGACCAGTATTCCACATACAGTAACTATGGACCTGAACTCACAATCTGTGCACCATCCAGCGGTTCTCCTGGCCGGAATGTAGTAACTACTGACAGACGTGGGTTCCAGGGGTATGGTATGAGTGACTTCACCTATAGTTTCGGTGGGACTTCTGCATCTACACCAATCGCAGCCGGACTTGCTGCACTTATCCTATCAGTTGATCCGGATCTAAGTGCATCTCAGGTAAGGCAGATTATCATAGACACAGCAGACAAGATCGATGAAGAAAACGGTGGATACGTAAATGGGCATTCCCATCTATACGGTTACGGCCGTATTAATGCACATAAAGCCCTCATTCTGGCAGGACATTTTAACCAGGGAAAAACATGTTCTATTGAAAATATTGTTAATAAAAAGATTCCGGACATGAAGGAAGTGGAAGATATCATCTTATTCCCGTATGAGGGTACTATCGAAAAAATAGAAGTGAGTGTTGATATACGGCATACTTATCGTGGAGACTTAAGAGTGGTTCTCATTTCTCCCCCGGGAGATGAAATCACACTGGTAGATAGGATGGTCCCTGGTTGGCAGGATGACATTATCCGAAGTTTCCGTTCTACTGATGAACCGGGGTTATTCAAATCAGTTGTTAATAGCTCTGCTAAAGGAGAATGGCGTCTAAAAGTTATAGACGAAGGCAGGTTCACAGTTGGTGAACTCAAGAAATGGGGATTGATAATTACCTGCAAAAATTAGGTAATAACATCAGGAAATTATTAATTAAGAATTACATCAGATAGGTCTGTTTTGGGGTTGATGTCAGGAAAAATAATCCTGACATCAACCTTATTTTAATATATCAGGTAAATCCGACCAGAGGGAGGATTTTATTCTTTTATCAGTACTTCCTGTTTGGCTATATCTACACTCTTTATTATTCCATGAACTGTCATTATATCCCCGAATATGCCGGTAATGACAATTTCATCACCGTTCACCTCTAAGCGTATCACATCTTTCATCAGTATTTCTTTTTTATTACCATCAGCTAAGATTGCAGTTAGTTCACACATAATGATCAAACGTTTAATGGATATAATGATAAATATAATTTTAGTCTTGTTTTGTCAAGTCATCTAGTATTTTAGTATATCAAGTATAACTTGATATATCGAAAATGCTCACTCCGTTCACATTTTNNCGAAGGGAGGATTTTGTTCTACCAATGCTTTTTTTACAGTTCATTTTGACAATCCTAAACCAAAGGACTAAACCACAACATTTATTAACATGTTTGTATTATAATATAACGATTAAATTGCAAAACAAAAAAATAACGATAGGCGATCGGGTAAAGGTACTATGGACTTTCGATAATCAATATCACTCAGGCAGGGTTGTTGACATTTCTGATAATATAATTACGATAACCGCACCAAGTAATAAGGTCCTTGTACCGAATCACAGGATATCCATTACTGATAAAAAGAGAATTTTTAAAATCAATGATTAGTTGTACTATTTTCTCTTAAACATCTTATCCAGATCATCCCTGGTCAATGCTACTATAGTAGGCCGCCCATGAGGGCATGTATGAGGATTCTTACTTAGATAAAGCTGGGCTATAAGGCTCTTCATCTGCTCATTACTCAAGGTAGCTCCTGCTTTAATAGCACCTCTACATGCAGCGCTTCTACTAACTTGCCCGGCAATCCCGGTCTCATCTTTTATTCTCCCCTGTGAAATAATATCCGAAATAATATCATGCACCACTGTAAGATCTTCCAATTTTCCAAGTATAGTAGGAATCGAGGTTATTGCAAAAGAATCCGGCCCGAATTTCGAGATAACAAAACCAAAGGTCTCCAGGTAAGGGATGTAATCCTTTATCAGTACTTTTTCTTTTGAGCTAAGTTCAAGGTTAATAGGAGTAATAAGTTCCTGTGTTCCTGTTCTTAGCGATCCTTGCACCTGGTCGTAAAGGATACGCTCATGTGCTGCATGCTGGTCAATGATAATAAATCCATC
>MZXQ01000166.1:3113-4315 GCA_002926195.1 Candidatus Methanomarinus sp. HR1
GAGGTACTTTGAATCCGGACTGTTCCTCATGGATGATTATTTCTTTATCCAGGCCCTGCTCTGGATGCGATAGTATCATCTGATCCTGTTTTTTCTTTTGTGGGATCAGTTCATGAGATGCCAGGGCTGATCGTAGCGCCTCTGCTATACATTCCTTTACTGCAAGATCATGACTGAACCTTACCTGCTGTTTTGTAGGGTGGACATTCACATCTATTTCCCTGGTATCCATCGATATTTTCAACACTGCTACAGGATATCTGCCACCTGGCAGCATAGTATAATATCCAAGCCTGAGGGCATCACTTACCGTCTTTGAACTCACCACCCGGTCGTTTATGAAAAAAACCTGATGGTCCTTGCCACCTCTGGTATATCCCGGTCTTGATATATATCCTGTGATCTGTGCAAGATCAGTCTTATTGTTCACAGGTATCAGTTCCCTTGCAGTCTCAGGACCATATACATGTACTATTGTATCAAATACTCCACCGGATGCAGGAGAGCGGAACAGTTCTTTACCATCATGTGAGAGTGAGAATGAAATGTTGTTATAACCCAATGCATTCTTTGTGATATTATCCACAATATGTGCCAGTTCGGTTTTTTCTTTTTTTAAGAACTTTCTGCGTGCAGGAGTATTATAGAACAGGTCCTCCACCAGTATACGAGTACCTTTAGCTGCCCCGATATCGCTGATACTTACCACATTTGGGCCATGTATCACCAGTCTGGTACCTGCCAGGTCCTCTTCACGGCAGGTTATGATTTCTACTCTGGCTACTGCTGTAATGGATGAAAGTGCTTCACCACGAAAGCCAAGGGTCATGACCTTCTCAATATCACGGGCATTATTGATCTTGGAAGTGGCATGTTTTAGAAAAGCCATTGATACATCATCTTTGCTCATGCCACAGCCGTTATCAGTAACCCGGATCGACTGGATGCCACTTCCCCTGACCTCTACTTTGATATCAGTAGCCCCGGCATCAATAGAGTTCTCAATGAGTTCCTTGACCACAGAAGCAGGTCGCTCTATCACCTCTCCGGCTGCTATCTTATTGATGGTAGCTTCATCCAGGATGTGTATCCTCTTCATGTTGGGTCTGTCCTTTTATCTTTGTTATCAGGTTATTCAGTGTAGTCAGTGCATCTATAGGCGTCATGGAATCAATATCCAGGCTTTTTAATTCTTCAAGTAC
>MZXQ01000166.1:4359-6822 GCA_002926195.1 Candidatus Methanomarinus sp. HR1
TTAATACTTCTTTTGCTCTTTTTGTCACTGCCAGCGGTACTCCTGCCAGCCTGGCTACATGGATGCCATAACTCTTATCAGTAGCGCCTGGCACGATCTTTCGTAAGAATACCAGATCGTGCCCCTCTTCTTTTACTGCTATGTGATAGTTCGTAAGACGTTTGAGTGTTCCTTCCAGGCTGGTAAGCTGATGGTAGTGTGTAGCAAAGAGCGACCTGACACCTGTGCGTCCTTTATTATGGATGTACTCTACTACTGCACGGGCAATGCTATATCCGTCAAACGTACTGGTACCACGACCTATTTCATCCAGCAGGATAAGGCTTTTTGAAGTGGCATTGTTCAGGATGTTTGCCAGCTCGACCATCTCTACCATAAAGGTACTCTGGCCGCTGACTAAATCGTCAAAGGCTCCGACTCTTGTAAACACCCGGTCAACTATTCCTATTGAGGCATAGGAGGCTGGTACAAAACTGCCCATTTGTGCCATAATAACTATAAGTGCACTCTGGCGCATATAAGTGGATTTTCCTGCCATATTAGGACCTGTTAAAAGCAGGAACTGATCACTATCACAGTCCATATGGATATCGTTGGGAACAAACCCGCCCCTTAGTGAATGCTCAACTACGGGATGCCGTCCATCCCTTATAAGGATATTACATGTTTCATTGATCTCGGGCCTGATATATTTATTATTTACTGCAGCTTCTGCAAGGTTAGTAATGACATCCAGCTCACCAATCAGACTGGCAGTCTCCTGAAGCTGCGCAGCATGATCTGCGATCATATGCGTGATCTCGATAAACAGGTCATATTCCAGGGCAACCCGTTTATCATTTGCGCGCAGTATTATGCTTTCTTTATCCTTTAATTCCGGTGTAAAGAAGCGCTCGGCATTGGTAGTGGTTTGTTTGCGTATATATTCATCAGGTACCCGGGATAGGTTGGTTTTTGTTACTTCAATATAATATCCGAATACCTTGTTGTATCCTATTTTCAAGGATTTGATACCTGTTCGCTCACGTTCTTGCTTTTGCAGTCTGGCTACCCAGTCCTTGCCATGAGTTGCCATGTCCTTAAGTTCGTCCAGTTGGGTATTATATCCCGGCTTTATGAAGCCGCCTTCACGTATACTGAGAGGGGGCTCGTCTATAATAGAGGCCTCCAGCAATTCGGTAAGCTCTGTAAAATCGCATATCCCGCTCTTTATGGACATCAACAGTCCTGATTTAATACCTGCTCCATGGAGGGATGATTTGATACCGGGCAGTACACCAAGTGAGGCGCGCAAAGCTACCAGGTCCCTGGCATTTGAATTGCCGTATACTATCCGGCCAATAAGCCTCTCTATATCTTTGATACCTGATAAAAGAGAGCGCAGGTCGTAGCGCATAAGGGTATTATCTGTCATTTCCTGGACACTGTCCAGCCTGCGGTTGATATCTGATGGGTGGATAAGTGGAGTAAGCAGCCATTTTCGAAGCAGTCTCGAACCCATTGAAGTGCTGGTGCGGTCCAGTATTTTAAGCAGTGATGAATCTGAAGAACCATCACGTACGTTCTTGATCAGTTCCAGGTTGCGTAGTGTGATGGGGTCGAGTATCATGAACTGATCATCAAAATATACTCGCGGGATACGGATGTGGTCCAGCTCCCTCATCTGGGTCTCAAGTACATAGGCCAGTGCGGCACCGGAAGCGCAAGTTGCAGCAGGCATATTTTCCAGACCCATACCTTCCAGTGTAGTAGCGCCGAAATGACCCAGGAGACGTTCTTTAGCATTGTTATGTTCAAAGGCCTCTTCACTATACTGGTTAATGATCAGTGAAGAGTTCTCTTTTAGTTTATCGGTAAATTCCTGTGCTTTAAACAGTGAAGATGGCAGTATGCATTCCGTAGGATGCATCCTGGCAGCTTCACCTGCAACCATATCATATGGCGGTGCATCTGTTACCTGGGTGGTTATAAATTCTCCTGTGGAGATGTCAAGGAAGGAAATCCCGAATTTATTTTGTTTTTCATTTTTATTGTGTTTTTCAACTACGGTCATGAGATAGTTGCTGCCAGAGTCAGAGAGCATGGATGAATCAATAACAGTACCGGGTGTGACTACCCTGACCACACCACGTTTGACCAGGCCTTTGGCCTGTTTAGGGTCTTCAAGCTGTTCGCAGATAGCAACTTTATATCCTTTTTTTATTAATCGGGGGAGATAATTGTCTAATGCATGGTAAGGTATGCCTGCTAAAGGCATTTTTTCACCGTCTTTACCTTTACCCCGGGTGGTAAGTGTTATTTCCAGCTCCCGGGCAATTGTACCTGCATCTTCACCGAATGACTCATAAAAGTCGCCCATCCGGAATAATATAAGGGCATCCGGGTGTTGTGTTTTGGCTTCATAGAACTGGCGCATTGCAGGTGTCATTTTTTGCATGGTATATCTCCTGGGACAAAATCCTC
>MZXQ01000165.1 GCA_002926195.1 Candidatus Methanomarinus sp. HR1
GCGCATCTTGTCCACTCCATCCATGAAGTCTTCCATAGTCATACCGAAAGATAACATGCCAAGATTCTGAATTTCCATTCTACCTAAGTATATTAACCACAGATAAACGTACTATTGTTTCAACATATTTGTTGAATGTTGGCTAAAAGGGGTAGGCTAACACATACCTTATCATTTTATTAAGTAGTTTGAGTAGTATCCACAATTTTAGATATCGGGGGCACATCTCCCGAACCCACTCGACTTAATGATTGCTATTATTATTCATCTTTTTCGTAGTATATCAAGTATAACTTGATGTATCGAAAATGCTCACTCCGTTCGCATTTTCTAATCTTACATTCCTCTGGGATCTCGGTCAATAAAATCCGACCGAAGAGAGGATTTTGTTCTCTTTAAATCGAAAATTATCTGCAGGGCCCGCACAGTACACCACAAGGGGGGCGATGCAGGGGTTCATTGAAATGGGCAGCAAGCTTGAGTGAAGCAAGAAGGGTGGAGTCGGGTATAAAATCATAAAAGATTAACAAATTCATCGATTGTTAATCCAGCATCTTTAATTAATCTGCTTAGAGTCCCTTTCTTCATTGGATTATGTAATGGAACTGTAAGTTTAATTATATCATTACCTTCAATCTTTTCCAATCTTACATGGCTTCCACGCTGCCTGACTTTTACAAAACCAGCATTTGAAAATGCCTTAATTGCCTTCTCGCCTGAAACGACTGGTAGCTTCATTTGATATACTTGACTAGACAGCAACTTCAGCGACTTCGGCACTGTTAGCTAAAACAGGATTTTCGGTTGGTTCCAAATATAGTTCTATAGCCTCTTTGATGTTCTTCAGTGCTTCTTCCTTACTGTCACCTTCAGAAATACATCCGGGAAGAGAAGGTACATATATTACATAGCCACCCTCTTGCGCTAATTCCAGAACTACTTTAAAAATCAATTTTTTCACCTTGGAATTAATTAGTGGTCTTTAGTTATAAATATAGCGACATCTGCTCTACTTACAACCAACAGAACAAGAATCCCCATCACCGGGCAGTCATTAATAATGGTTTCAATCTGAGAAAAATACTCCCTTGTATTCATAGACTGATACCAGACAATATGTTTAAGTTTTTATTCCAGTGATCGAATCCTTTTTTTGCTGCGTATCAATCAAAATAGTCATCGAGATCGTCCAGCTGCCAGGGAATAATCGGTATGATCAAACGCATTTATCAGCACTTTCCAGATGGCGACTTCAGAGTACTCGGGGATATCCTAACCATATCCAGATCATGCGTAGTTACATCGGGCATTAGTATCTAGTCATATGTAATGGGCACTGTACTATTTCCCAGTTATTTTTCAGACACGGATTAACACATATTTACATGGATTTAAGGTTGCTGTGGTAGACAGTGTTAATCCGTATCTATGTAGTTACTTATTTAAATAATCCTCTATCGAAATAACTGGTTTTTGGGATAGTGCCGCATAGAGTAATGTTATTTTATATGTTGAATACAAGCTCAATAAAGATTTGGTGAGGTAATTTCTTATGAATACTTTACGGACAAATCGGGGTGGTACCCTAATATTATGACCCCTCCCCTTAAAATCAATATAAATATTTAAAATCCATGAGATTCTATTAACTCACATGAATGCTCTTGCAAATATGGATGAATTAAAATTAGAATTGAAAAATGAATTACGGCAGGAGATTTTGACAGAGGTTCTTGATATAATACGAGATGAATTTTATCCACATGAAGAAAAAATTCGTAAACAATTTATAAAAAAGGTCGAAGAAGCTGAACGCAGAGTGGAAGAAGGTAAAATCTCAGAATACACTCTGGAAGAATTTGAAAAAAAGTTTCTTTGATTATGCCGTATATAATCCAAATTGAGGCTACTCTGGAGACAAAACTGCATAAGCTCAAAAAGAAGGATAATTCTCTTTACCAAAGAGTAACCCACAAAATAATCGAGATTAGTAAAAATCCTGAATTGGGTAAAACACTCCGAAACGTGTTAAAAAGTAAATGGAGAGTTCATATTAGTTCATTTGTGCTTGTTTATACG
>MZXQ01000164.1:0-6593 GCA_002926195.1 Candidatus Methanomarinus sp. HR1
CCGGAGCACGTCAGATAAATTTGGAAAAGAAAGAACCTTTACTGGTAGCACGGGAAACAAATCATAGTCCAGAGGCTGTGCAAAGGTATTGCTTGCACTTCAATAAAGTGAAGTGGTGTGTTGATAATGGAATGAGCAATCAAGAGATTACAATTGTTACTGGAATGAGATCTCATTTGATTGATGAATACCTGAAAATTATAAAGGAGCTAAATGCATAATTAGATAAATAGGAGTACTGGTAAAATGGCACAATTTAAAGTCGGAGGTACAAAAGATGAATAAGATTGAATGTGCAGTTTCTTGTTTTAAAGAAGGGTTCAGCTGTTCTCAAGCATTGCTTTCAACTTACGGACCACAATTCGATCTAAATCGTGAAATGGCCTTAANNCACATGGGAGAAACATGTGGAGCGGTGACAGGTGTTATTATGGTCATAGGACTCAAATATGGAAAGACAAGAGCTGAAGATGAGCAAATAGAAGAGAAAGCTTACAGCCTCATTCAGGAATTTGTTGATAAATTTAATTCTCGCAATGGATCAATTATATGTAGGGAGTTGCTCGGTTATGATATAAGCACTCTTGAGGGAATGAAGCTTGCAAAAGAAAAGAATCTCTTTATTACAATTTGCCCAAAGTTAGTTCAAGATGCAGCAGAGATTATCGAACAAATATTGGAATAGCGGGCATCGTATAACACGGTGTATGATGTTCACCCTTCCGCTCTCACCTAAATGCTCGGCTACGCCTCGCACATCGCATACACCGATACCGTTATATAAAATCGTGCGTCTAAGAAAAAAAAGGAGATAAATATCTATGCATGTTTTTATAGTCTACGCGCATCCAAGTGAAGATTCATTTACAAGACATGTTAGGGATGAATTTCTTAAAGGACTAAAAATAGGTAACCATTCATATGAGATATCCGAACTATACAAAATGAATTTCAAAACAGATATGAGTGAAGCAGAATATTTACGAGAAGCCAATTATGATGAAAAATTGCCATTGAGTGAAGATGTAATAAATGAACAAGAAAAAATAAACAGAAGTGATGTAATTGTCTTTATTTATCCTGTTTTTTGGACAGAAGCACCAGCAAAATTAGTTGGATGGTTTGACCGGGTATGGACATATGGATTTGCATACGGTAATCGAAAAATGAAGAGGCTAAAAAAGGCAATCGTCTTGTGCATAGCTGGCCACACCCTGGAACATTTAAAAGAATATGGGCATTATGATAGTATGAAAACTGTAATGTTGGGTGATAGAATTTTCGATAGAGCAGAAAATAAAGAAATAATAATATTAGATGGTACAACTAAATTCAATCCTGAACTACGACAATCAAATTGGAATAAGCATTTAAGGGTAGCATTTGAAACAGGTAAAAATTTATGAAAAAGACACGCACAATCTTACTGGAAAAAGGCAAATTTCTGATCACTTTTTTTATAGTATATAATCTGTAAGATAATATACTCAAGAAAATCCGACCGAAAGGAGGATTTTGTTCTAAAATAAGCTCTGGAGCGCACGACAAATAATGGAGAAATAATTGAGAATTGAAACGGTTTCACGATTAGATAAATTATTTATATTAATACCACTAAGAACTATTAGAATAAAATCCTTGCTAACATTTGGATTTTTTTGACTGAAGCTTCGAAGNNGAAGATTTATAGAATCTTCGTCCGACATTCCAGAGGAATGGAGGCTAAGAAAATGCAAAGCATTTTCAGTATATTAAGTGATATACCTTACAAAAGGGTAGATATTTATTGAGTATAAGTAAAAATGATTTATTAACAAGAAAAAATTATTATGGATACTAAATGATATTTCTACCAAACTGCAAGTATAATGGAGAATGAGAGAATTGTTTCATTCCAAAATCATTACGATTGGAAATATTATGAGAATTATGCCTAAACTAGTATTGCTTTTTTTTTGTTTGGGAGTAATTTTCACAGAAGTATCAGCACTACAAACTGAGATGAAAATAATACCCCCTGAAAATCCTAAGGAAGGTGAAGTAATAAATGTTACTATATCTGTTTTCGACTTTCCTCAAGGATATAATCTATCTTTTGATACTGATCTGGTGAGTTATGATGATAATCCGATATATAACATAACAACAATTAATAAACAAGTTTATGAGAGAAATTTTGAAATCAATACCACTGGCTATGATACCATTACTATTCATATGGTTGGAAAAGTGCCAAAAATAACCGAAGTAAAGCAATATGAAGAAATAACTCTTATAAAATATTCTAAAACAACCGGATATACTTATTATAGAATTGAATTATTTGATAAAGAAGGAACTATTATTGATACAAATACACAGCCGTTTACTGTTTATGTTTCTGAGATCGAAGATTTTAAAAATAAACTCAGTAAAATACACGATGGATGGATAAGAAATTATTTGCAGGAATTACACGACAAAGGTCTTGTCAATGAAGCAAATGAACTTGCAGATCATTTGATAGATAATACAAAGATACCAGTACTTTGGTTTATCATCTCACTCATAGGTGTGGCAATAATATTTTTTATCATTGGTATTAGAATAGGATACAGGAGGGAAGAATTATGAATCATAGAAAAAATAAGAAAACAGCTTTGCAGGTACCATCCAATTTGAATATTGTTGCCATTGGAGGGTGTGGAAAAGGATTAATATCAGAGATTTGCGAGCATGAATGGTTCTTAAAATATTATTTTAAAGATGGTTATCACTTAAAGATTTATGCATTAGATACAGATGAAAATGAGAAGGAGCAAGATGAAGAAAGAATAAAAGATATTGATCAAAGAATTAAGGAAATTGGAGGAGGAAGTAATGTAGAAACTTCTGTACTTTATCTTCCAAACTTAGCTACTATCTCACATGTTTCTGATTTAGCCAGTAAAGAGATAGCAGATAGAATTAAGGATAGAAATATGGAACCAAAAGTAGATGTGTGGTGGCTAAATGATGCGGAATATGGTATTTCATTTGATGACCTTAAGAAAATTGATCCTTTCTTGATTGATGATTTTGGCGGTGGGGTACATAGAAGAAGAGCTATTTCAAAAGCAATTTTTTATAAAGTCATAAGTGAAGGAGAAAGTTCAGGTTTTCCTACATTCAGTAGAGGTTCGATAGCAATAATTGTTGGTCTAGGTGGTGGGACTGGTTCTGGAATGGTGATTGATTTAGCAAGATATATAAGGAGCTTGAGAGGGCCGGAGGCGGAAATATGGCTTTATGCAATACTACCAACCACCGAAGAAGGCGAAAAGGAACAGCTTAATGCTGCAATCGCTTTAACCGAGCTTGAATATTTAAACCTGAAGGAGAAACTCTTTAATTGTATTATACTAACATCTCTGGGACCCACTGGATTTAAAAGAGGTGAAGAGGCAAGGAGAGAAGTACAAGAATTTGATTCGATATTTCCTTATATATTTGTGAATTCTCTCCATACAGTAAGAAGAGATCTTGGTATCTTTGATGCAAGAAAATCATTTTCATCTTTTATTTTTGCTGATGCTCATGTTATAGAATACCCAATTGAAGAACTTCGCAAATTAAAGTCTGAATTTGAAAAAGTAATCAATGAAATAAAGGAAATCACTAACAACAGGAAAGAATTAAACCGGACTATAAGAGATTTTTTAGATAAGGCAAATCACAGAAAAGAAGGAATACCAACGAAAGAAAACATAGATTTTGTAAAAAAAGAAATTGGAAACATGGAGAAGATATGGCAAAACGAGATTGGAGAACTGCTTCAATATCAGACTATTGAAGGAATATTATATTATATCAGTAATAATATACCTTTAGACATATTTCCGGATAAAACAAAGAAATATGATGATCTAATCGATTACGTATCAAAACTAAAAGCCTTCTCACAAAGTGTTAAAGAAGAAGAATTGAGAGATGAAAGTGATAGAAAGCTATACAGGATAATTCCGGAAGCATTGGAAACTATTGAAGATACTGCAAAAATATTGAAGCGAATTTCCGGAATCGAAGATGAAATTCAACGAGTAGTATTAAATGAAGTATTAAGAGGTAAAGAAAATATAATATCATCAATAGGGAATCTACAAGTTAGGATTAATATTTTTAGAGATGACATAAGAAATCTGGAAGATGAGATAGATAAATGTAATACAAAATCAAAGAAAATTGATAATCAGAAATCCGGAACTGAAAAAACTGTCAATAATAAGCTGGATGATATAGGAACAGACATTAATTCATTTACCAGTCTGGATATAAAAATCAGAGAGGTAGAGGGTCGGCAAGAAAATCTCAAGATGCATATTGAGGAAATAATTAATAAATGTAAGACTGGTGAAATAAAAGGAGAAGATGAAGTAAGCTATTTGCAATCCGCAGGAGTTGCTAAACTTGAGAGTGAGATTGATTTGATTTCTCGGGAAATAGGTGAAGATTTAGATGGATTAAAATCTTTAATTTCGGCTATAGCTTTATATTATTACTATAATTACAAATTAGAAGGGCTTGAAAGCAGAAAAATTGCGCAAAAGGCTATAGATGCTATTATAGGGAATGTAGAAGCGAGGAGAAGGAAATATGAAGCAATGATAAGAGATAAAGAGAATCTTATAAAAGGAAATGCAAAATACTGGAATATTGCAATTCATAGCCCATTTGAACTTACTGTTGCAGATGATTTTTTAATTGAAGGGCTCAATAAAAAGATGGAAGATATCAGAAACAGGATAATAAATTCAATAAAATCTGATTTCGAAATTGAAGATGAAGAGCTTCATGAATTAGAAGATACTTTAAAGCAAAATGATAAAGGAAAAATCAGAGGAAAATTAAGAGAGCAATTAATCAATATCTCCCTTCTCAGGGGAGGATATTATACTAAAAAAGAAGAATCTGAAAGTTTCATTAATAGTAAAAATGAAATAAAAAAGAAAAAAGAAATGGATTTAAGAGCTATGGATATGATTAATGAACTTGCAGAGGAAACATTCAATTATAGAAGAAATCTCAGCAGGCATTATGAATCATATTATAATAATTTTGTTATAAAAAATGAAAGTTTTACAGCTAGTAGTAAAACTATTAAAGGTATGTATTCAACAAGATTTGGTGAAATAAATCCGAAGGTGCTATCTTTAATAAGTGATGAATCAGAGATGGGAGACCTTGATAGGGATGAAAATGGAAAGAAAGAGCTCGATAAACTTATTAATGAGATCAAATCTTCATATACTCAACTGATTGATAACTATAAACTTGGAATTCATAACCTGACAATACCATTTGACACTACTGAAAGGTGGACCTTTGGAAAGGCCGGATTGGTAATATCTTCCACATCGTCTTACATATCCACTGAATTAGCAAGCAGTAAGAATAGTAAGGCAATTACAGAAGATATCGAAAAAACATTGGCATTAAGAAATAATAATGATGCAAGGTTGATTACACATAATTATGCAAAACCATGGGATATATCCTTAATATTCTTTGCAGCTGCAAGTTTTCTGGATAACATATCACCGTTTACTGCTGGCGGAGGATANNAAATATATTGTTAGAAAGAAGCTATTGGAACTTAATAAAGCCGGAGAAATAGCAAAAAGGGAGATGGGGGGTGAAAAGGTAAACAGCGAAATTCTAGACCTATATGAAGAAAAGGATATTAGAGGATCACTAACAGAATGAAGATTTATGGTACGCAACGAAGGATACTGGAAGTAGTTACTTTCGTTTCTGGTTTAGTTTTATCTTTATTTCTTATTTATATTTCGAATTATCTTTCGATTATAGAGATTCCACACATAATAGCAATTTCTATTTCCTTTCTTTATGGAATATTGATGCTAACTGCTATTGCAATGTTATTTGAGGATGACTCAAGGGTTGCAGGAATACTGCTTGTTTCAATATTCATACCTTTATTATTGTATTTTGCAACAAACGAATATATAGTATTTAAAGGTATATTAGCTGGAATCTGTATTGGTTTTATACTCAGTCTATATGCACTATTTAAAAACCGATTTGATATTCTTACAAGGATTTCAAGAGCAGTAGTGACTGGTTTTTTCTTTATAATGATTGTGTATATTTGTTATGGGTTTGTAATGTTGATATATTCCTTTTCAATTATGCTTATAAAAAATTATATAATATTATTTATTATAGGCAGTGTATTATATTTATTATTGCAAAAGATGATAATTGGAATTAACAGTAAGGATGTTTTCGTTTTCGGTCCGCCAAGCTCTGGAAAGACATATCTTCTACTTGCATTTAATGATTACTTTATTAATTTTTTCCATGGAACACATAATGAAGTTATATTTTCCGCACACGATGATGCCAAGGATCTTAAAATTGAGAATATGCTAATAACTGTTGAAAGAGGAGAAAGGATAAGGAGCACATATTCTGATGAGATAGCTATGTATACTTTAAGAGGAAAAAAAAAAGGTGTATTCCCAATTGAACTTACAATGATAGATTATGGAGGTGAGCAAACTGAAAAAATACAACAAAGATATCAAGACATAGTATCTGATCTAAGTGAAAAT
>MZXQ01000164.1:6673-7831 GCA_002926195.1 Candidatus Methanomarinus sp. HR1
TAAGGAAGAATTAATTGGATTATTTGGTTATTACGGAAGGATAATAGAAAAACTTGGAACCAATAAAAAATATGTGCTGGTAATTACAAAAACAGACGATTTTTCAGATATATTAAATATTCCCGAAAAATCAGAAAAATCATTAGAAATAGAAAAAGACATTTATAAGATGTTACAATCAGTTGATACTTTTAAATCACTCGTACACAAATGTAAAAACCCATTATATTTATTTGCAGTTAGTGCAGATGCTACAGGCAGTCTGAATCAAATATATCCATGGCAGGTTGGTCAAGTTGTCAATATTTAATTATGGAATTTACAATACAAGCGGGAGGTTATTAAAAGGTCATTTAGAAGGATATAGGGATTTGGCATGGCAGTTAGACGTAAATATGGTTGCGTTATACTTTGAATCGAAAAATGAAGATGTCATTTTGGGATGCCGTTTTATTGTACAGATAATAGGAGGAAGAACAGAAAGAGTACTTTTTATTGTAAAATATCCGGTTAAAGAAATAAATTCAGATACGATATGGCAGTTGTATAAAAAAGCTGTAGAAGAGATAGAGAGTTTAAAAGAAGTGAGATATAATGTCCTCGGACTCTGGAAAACCGGAGACATAGAAGATATTATTGATACCAAGACTACTGACAATATATATGAAATTATAGTTGGTAAACTTATTTCTAATGAGCAAATTGTTGTGAAATCATCAGATTTATCTCAAGGTATCTCCTTACTTGTAAAGGTAGTCCTGGAATTAGAGTCTGTATTATCTTTAGGTTATAAATTTATTATTTCAGAATCAGCCCTTAAGGCAGACTTGTTGATACGACCAAAAGAGGAACATGTAGACATTGACATTGACAATAACCAGGGCATAATGAAATATGAGGAAAAAAGTAGATTTACCAAGTTATATGGCATTTATAGAGAATTTATTTACACACAAGGTGGAGACTATAGTTTTAGAGACAGAAATGGATTTTTAGATGAAATAATCAAGAGAGATGTTAAAGATTATGCTAATGATATTTTCAATCTCTATCAATATGACCTGAACAGACTTTTACTGATTAGTACCCGAAATTCGGATGTTTTAATCCTTGTGATTAATCGAATTGTTGAAGAGAATCCGGATATAAGTGGAATTC
>MZXQ01000164.1:7866-9097 GCA_002926195.1 Candidatus Methanomarinus sp. HR1
CCTTTATGAAAATATAAAAGATTCGGATAAGAGAAAAATGCAAAAATATTTAATTGAAGAAAATATATTTTTGGAAGAAATTGTGCATGATGTTCTGAAACGAATTGAGAAAGAAAGAGACCATGAATTATTATATACATTGTCTTCTAGGTCTTTTATTGATCGTGGAACTGCAAAAGAATTTGACAGGATTATAAAAAATGCTATAAATTCATTAAATCAAAAAGAAGTCTTGAAATTAATAAAATTTTTACTTGATGAACCTGAGTTGGAGCCGGATGAAAGCGGGAAGGTACTTATCAAGGCACTTTATAGTGAAATAATTGGATATGGAAATTCGATGAAGTTCACTAACAAGCACAAGGAAAAATTAAGAGAATTTGGAATTATAACGCCTCTTACGGAAACGCAAAAGGGGGAGACAGAAATTAACAGAGCAATTAGGAAGGTATTTACTGTAATTATTATATTGATAATCTTCATTATAGGAATTGGAATAGGTGAGCATTACGAACCCAGTAATATAATTATGAATTATTTTAATACCTCATCAACTTCCAAACAAATCACCTCACCACCTGTAATAATAAATTATACTCCAGAACCAGATGTGTATAGTAATATAGGCGAAGTAAAAATTTTTAGTGTTATTGTCAACCAATCAGTGAATATTACCTGGATAAATAATGAATTACAGGTTCGACAGACAAACAAAAGTGTAACAGAAGCATCTTATGCAAATAAATCTGTTGCTGCAGGTGTATGGAATATATCAGCGAAAATAGAAAATGCTAATGGAACAGACATCATAACATGGGAATGGTATCATTTGTGACACTGACATATTATTATTCCTTTAGTATTAAGTCTATCAACTCTTGCTTATATTGTTGTGCTTCTTTACTTCCTTCTTCCGGTGCCCATTTAGCAAATATTTTATCAGTTTCTTCTACATACGGTCCTTCTTTTATCTCATATAACACCGAACCTTCTTTCAATACAACAAAAGAGTGCCAGGTCTTAGGAGGGATCTCTACTCCCCAATTTCCTTTCTTAGGATCCAACAAAATATGATCAATTATATTCCCATGATCATCAAATTCAATGACCATAACCCTTCCTGATAATATTAAAAAGACCTCTACCTTATCAGGATTCTCATGTTTATGTGGACGAAGGTATGTCCCGGGTTCCAGAGCATTTAAAAACCGCTGTATATTATCGCTACTGG
>MZXQ01000164.1:9128-9298 GCA_002926195.1 Candidatus Methanomarinus sp. HR1
ATCATAATTATAACCAACATATTTACTAGTATATCTAAGTAGGCACTACTAATGGAGTTATTTTCGCATGAATGACCGTGATACCCTTATGTACACACTAAAGATTTTCATTGCTTAACTAATTGTCCGTTTTTTGGGGTGCACTCCAGTTCAAGGTGTGTCACTCAAGC
>MZXQ01000163.1:0-2836 GCA_002926195.1 Candidatus Methanomarinus sp. HR1
GGACATATTGCTATTATTATGGATGGTAATCGCAGATTTGCAAAAAGGTGTGGTATGAGTATGCATCACGGACATATCAGAGGAGCGGATACCACACAACGAATACTTGGACTATCCTACGAACTGGGTGTTAAGCAGTTGACTATTTATGCCTTCTCTACTGAGAACCTGAGCCGTTCATATAATGAAAAGAAAAATTTATTTGATCTTATAGGGGTCAAACTGGAAGAGATCATCAATGATGAGCGTACTCACAAGCGGAGGATGAATGTTAGAATACTGGGCAATACTGATCTACTTCCACCTGGTCTGCAGAAAATAGCGAAACAGACTGAATACATAACAAGAAGTTATGATAATTTCTACCTGAATATTGCATTAGCTTATGGAGGTCGCCAGGAGATCGTGGACACTGCAAGAATAATTGCTACTAAGATTCATTCAGGAAAACTTCAGTTATCTGATATTAACGAAAATACCATCTCTTCACACCTCTACCCGTCTCCTACGTTTTCTGTGCCTGATGTTGATCTTATCATCAGGACTGGTGGTGATGAGAGAATATCAAATTTCCTGCCGTGGCAGGCAAGTGGAAACGAATGTGCTGCATATTTCTGTGCCCCCTACTGGCCCGAGTTTCGAAAAATAGATTTTTTACGTTCCATACGCACGTATCAGACCAGAGAGCGTGAGAGACAGAAAAATACCGTACTGCGCATCGTACGGCTTCTGAACCAGACCGGTCACGTTGAAGTAAAACAGGTGGTCTGCATGAGCCGTAAAGCTGTGGATATTACTGCAAATGAAGTACTGGTAATCCTTCAAGATCTTTCAAGGACATATGAAATGAGGAATGTTGCCTTTGTATGGTAATATCATACCAAAACATTAATATTAATATTGAACATCCTGCTTTTTCATGGATATTGAAGGTTATGCAAAACGTGCTTTATTATCAGAAGAGAAATCGGATGAGATAGAGAAACGCCTGTCACAACGTATACTTGAAATTAAAGGTAATAGTATTAGCAAGCACCATGCAAATGAGCTGGCTCATGCAGTTATGGTTGAATCTCAGGCTACTTTAAAACTAAATAAAGATATTCTCATACCAATACAATCAGGTATTACTATGGGCCAGTTTGGTGTGGGTAGTAGAGGAGCTGGTGATTTTTTTGCTCATGAACAGATTGCCCACGTGATTGGAAAGACGACAGCAGAAGTGGACAGTTCTCATCTGGATGATTCAGGTGTTGTCAAGGCCAGTAAAGGTGAGTATCTGGTAGTGACTGTGGATGGTATGCACAGCCGTTTAAGTGATTATCCTTTTTTGGCCGGATTCCATGTTGCAAGAGCAGCACTTCGTGATGTCTATGTAATGGGGGCAAAGCCACTTGCAATGCTGTCAGATATTCATGTTGCTGATGACGGGGATGTAGGAAAGATATTTGATCACATTGCAGGGATCACTACAGTAGCACAACTCACAGGTATACCATTGATCACAGGCAGTACACTGCGTATTGGAGGAGATATGGTAATTGGCGAACGGATGACCGGATGTGTGGGTGCTGTAGGGATCACTCAACTGGTTTCTGCACGGATACAGGCAGAACCAGGGGATCTGGTACTTATGACACAGGGTGCTGGTGGTGGTACTATTTCTACAACCGCTTTATATTTTGACATGCACGATGTTGTGGATGAAACCATTAATATCACATTCATTGAAGCCTGTGAGGCTATAATAGATGCCGGACTGCTGGAACACATACATGCTATGACCGATGTTACCAACGGAGGCATACGCGGAGATGCAAAGGAGATATCCAGGACTGCAGGAGTAAAACTGGTATTTAAGGAAGATAAGCTCAGGGCACTGGTGAACCCTGCTGTACTGACCATGCTGGAAATGCTTAAGATTGATTATCTGGGTGTTTCCCTGGATGCACTACTGATCATTGCACCCGCTGATGCTGCTGATACTATTCTTGATGTGCTTAGATCAAAGGATATTGCGGCAGATGTAATCGGACAAATAGAAAAAGGGAGTGGAGCCCAACTGGAAGTTGATGGGGTTATTAATGATTTTTCACCAAGGTTCAGGGAATCGGCGTATACACCTATAAAAAAATTAGTGGGTGAAGACGAACCAATGGACTTTAATGATATGTGTAATAAGGTTGAGCGTGCAGCCGGGGAAGCTGTTGATAAAAAGAATAGGATTATTGAGAGAATTGGGAAATTATAAAACAAAATCCTCCCTTCGGTCGGATTTTATTGACTGAAGATTAGAAGAAGCTGAAGAACTAAAACTAATATCTGGCAAATTAGCGAAAAGTTTTCATATTGATACCGTAATTTATTATACATGACTGAGACGCTGGAGAAAATAATTACCAAAGGATTCAATACCTGGATTAAAAATCTGAATATCTGCATTCCTCTGGTGATTAATTATGTAATAACGCTTCTCATCGAGACATTTGCTATTGTCATAATAATCGTTGGAATTTTAGGTATCAATATAAATGATGAAATGCTCTTTACTTCAAATGAGGAAGTAATAGAACTTTTTTTGTCATCTGTTGATGGGAATCTCGTCTTTATAGCTATTTTAGCAGTACTATATATTATTATCACAATGCTGACAAGTTCTTATTTTTCTGCAGGTGCGATAGGGATGTGCCAGAGTGCAACCTCTCGTGGTGATACTACTATTGAGGATATGATCAGTGCCGGAAATAAGAATTTTATACATGTGTTTATGGCAAATTTACTAATAGGCCTGATGGTACTTGCCGGGATAGTATTCATGGTACCAGGCGGACTTCTT
>MZXQ01000163.1:2893-3233 GCA_002926195.1 Candidatus Methanomarinus sp. HR1
TAATGTATGCTATAATAATTGAAAGGATAGGTGCCCTGGAAGGTATCCATAAGGGGTATCAATTTTTTATGGATAATAAACTGAGTGTTATATTTATCTGGTTAATCAGTATTATTATCACTTTTACCATAGGATCCATTTTCTTTGTGATTGGCCAGATACTCACTTTAACAGGTATTATCGGACTGAATATGATATGGTCCCTGGGCAGCTCGTTGGTAATTATTACTACAATACAGCCGCTGATAATGGTCTGGTGGACAAGACTCTACATAGTCAAGACAGGAAAAAGTCCATATATTGATGACCTATTAGATCCCTGGTAATATGAGAACAAAAT
>MZXQ01000163.1:3291-6953 GCA_002926195.1 Candidatus Methanomarinus sp. HR1
CATGTTTCCAGCGCTACTCCCATTCCTGTAATATCCAGATGTAACTGTGCTCTTTTAAACATCTCTTTAGGCAGCCCCTTATGCCCCAGCCCTATCAACAACAGATATGACCCGTCCCTGTTAATCTCATCAGCCAGTTTCGCAGGTGTGATCATCTTCTTTTGGTCAGGGTGGGATGTGGTCACCACAGGAACACCGAATTGAGGCTGGAACCCTTTTTTAGGCATATCGAACACAAAGAACCGGTTATGCTCATACATCTCTATCAGGTACCGTCCCGATTCGCCTATAGTGGTCTTATCTGCCGCATACCTGCAGAGTTCACCGGCATTCATATTAAAAGGAAAACCGAATAGTGCCAGTGAAAAACCAAAACTATATGCAATAGGTGCTGCCCTGGCTATCGAGCGATAATGCGCATCCAATACCTTTATTCTGTCATACGTATTTACCAATCCGAGTGTCAGCATCATCTCACCTTAATTCAAGTACCATTGGAACTTGCTTACATATTTTCAACTTATCACAACAGGCACAGTCCTGCCAGATGTTAGGTTTATATGAATTATTCAGTTCAATAAACCCCATCTTACTAAAAAAACCACTGGCTGTTGTCCGTACATATAATCGATCACTCATGCCCCTGGCTCTTGATCTCAATGTGTTAACAAGCTTTCGTCCGACACCCTTATTCTTCCAGCCAGGCAGTACGGCGATTGATCTGAGTTCCAGCACATCTGAACTATTGTCCAGACATGCACACCCAATGATCTTTTTATTGTACTCTGCTACAATGAACAGGTCAATATTACTTTTTGCCAGTTCGGTCTCCAGTAGATACTGAGTAAGGACTTTTTTTATTTGTGGTATATCTGCCTTACCAGCACTAAGGATAACAACAGCCATTTCAGATTGTGGTTAATTGTCTTTCTTTTCACTGGAATTATTCTCAACATGTTCGGAAGAAATACTCCCTTCATCTTCCTTAAAGACATGGGTATTTGATTTGCCTGTGTCGGCCTTCTCTTTTATCGAATCGACCATCAGTGATTCCTCAGTTTCTTTCATGGCTTTCTCGATCTTCTCAACTTCCTTTCGAAGTTCATCAGGGTTAGGTATCTTGCCCAGCACCTCATCAGCCTTACCTACCATCTTCTCTACATCAACTACTTCACCTACTTCAGGGACGACAGTAGATGCACCGAGGTATTCTCCTACCTGATCAAGCATTCGCGATATCTCCATTGGGAAGATGATCTTGGTAGCCTGGCCGTCAGCCATCGTTTTCATCATATTCATACTGAGTACGGAAATGGCTTTCTTATCCAGAGGCACCGCACCGAGACTGAGTACTCTTAGACCCTGCGACTCTCCCTGGGCCACAAGTATTTTGGACACACGCTCACCTTCGGATTCCAGGATCTTGGATTGCCTGATACCTTCAGCATTTAAGATCAGTGACTGTTTTGATCCTTCAGCTTCCAGGATAGCGGCCTTTTTCTGTCCGTCTGCCAGTAAGATAGCAGCTCTTCTCTTTCTTTCAGCCGAAGTCTGCTCTTCCATAGCAGCCTTGACAGCATCAACAGGGTCCACTTCCCTGATCTCTACTGCTTCTACTTTGACACCCCAGGCATCTGTAGCTTCATCCAAAATATCCCTGAGTCTTGCATTAATAAGATCCCTGTTGTACAGGATCTCATCTAATTCCATATCACCTACTACGGATCTAAGCGTGGTCTGGGCAAGGCTTACTGTGGCAAGATGATAATTGACAACTTCAAAGTAGGATTTCTCAGGATCGACCACTCTGATATAAACAATAGCGTCCACATTGGTAGGACTGTTATCTTTAGTAATAACCTCCTGCCTTGGAACATCCAGTACCTGTGTCCTCAGATCCAGGCGGATAACTTCACTGATNNAGCATTATCCAGAGGCCCTGTTCATAAGGCTGGATGATAGTAACACCTGATATAAAGATCAATATCAGTGCCACTGTAATAATTAAAGCAATTATAAAACCTATACTCATTTCCATATACTCGCCTACTTATAATAATTAATAATAATTAACTTTATCAAGTACACTCTTGCTTTATAAATCTTGTTCAACTATTTCAACAACCTTCACATGAACACCTTTTGATTCTATTACTTCAATAGCTGTCCCTGTCGAAATTACATGGTCTGATGTGGCACTCCATATCTGGTTATCGAGTCTCACTTTACCTGAGATGGACCCAGGGTCGATATCAATGGTTACAACACCTTTTTTACCTGCCAGGGTATCCATACTGGTAGTAAATGGTTTTTTTCCGGGAGCAATCCTGCGATATACCATAATAGTCCCGATACTGGCCACTATGGCTGTGACTACCATGATAATAGGGCTCCACTGTTCAAACACACTGGGAAGCAAAATAAATATTACACCCATTACCACTAATACCGTACCAGGTACAGCTATGAAGAATCCAGGATGTAGTGCCTCTGCTGCCAGAAAAAAGACCCCGAGTAGTATCATTACCCATCCTAATTCAGTATTCATATCATACTCACTTCATTCACACATTGGTTTAATGTATAATAAAGTTTCCAAGTATGAGGGTTATATGAGCGACTTTTGTATTTTAGTTATTCTTGATGGATCGGTTGTAGACATTCTGGTACCTGAAGTAGTGATGGTAATTCTGTCTTTGTTAATACCAACAATCCTTCCGGTATGATGTTTATTATCAAAATTCCACAATAATTTTACTCTATCTCCAATTGAGATTATCCTGCCATTTGAATCTATCATATTAGTCAGGATATCAATATAACTTAAATACTTAAAATTTATGATTTGGTGTTGTCATAACATTTTTATGAGAATAGTCCATTTATACAGAAGTGATATGTATATGGAACTTGTATCAGGCGGACCTACCAAACCGGAAATTGCAGCCCTGGCATTATTTAAACTAAATATCTCCCATGGTGATGTATTTGCAGATATTGGCAGTGGTACAGCTTATATTTCAATCATGGCAGCCAGGATTGTAAAGTGCGTTTATGCTGTTGATTCCCGCTATAAAGCTATATCGGCAGCCCAAAAAAACATTAGAAATGCCAATATTAATAATATCAAATTGATCAGGGGTGAAGCACCCGCAATATTGGATGAACTGCCCCTGCTTGATTGTGCATTTATAGGAGGTACCAGGAATATAGAGTCTGTGCTGCAGGCTTTAGTAAATAAAGTAAATGGTAGGATCGTAGTAAATGTAGTGCGGATACAAACTGCCTCAACTGTTATAAATATCATGCAGGACCTTGGTATCTTTGTTGATGCTGTACTTGTCCAGGTCTCAAATAGTTATGAACTTGCAGGTGAAATAGCTTTTAAGCCTATAAACCCCGTGTATATCATCACAGGAGATACAAAAGGAGATAAATAAAATGTTAATTGGTGTTGGACTCGGTCCAGGTGATCCTGGATTATTGACATTACAGGCAGTTGATATATTACAGCGAGCTAACAAGGTCTTTGTCCCGGGCCGGCTGGCTCAAGAGCTGGCAGAACCTTATTCAGAGCCGCATATGCTGGAATTCCCTATGACAAAAGACCAGGCAGTATTACAGTCCCACTGGGACAAAAATGCAGACATGGTAGCCGGTCC
>MZXQ01000163.1:6963-7287 GCA_002926195.1 Candidatus Methanomarinus sp. HR1
CGGATAATACAGCAGCGTCACCCTGACATATCCATTTCAACCATCCCTGGCATCAGTTCCATTACTGCTTTTGCATCCAGAGCCGATATTATGATGGATACTTCCTTTGAGGTCAGTGATGGGAGTCCTATCACAGATAGGATTATACTGAAAGCCAGACGGCCCAGGGAGATAATCAACTCGTTACGCTTAAAAGGATTTGAGGATTTCATCCTTACCCAGCGATTATTCTCAGATACTGAAGAGATCATTAAAGACCCGGAAGAAATGCCTGATAAAGGTGACTATTTTAGTCTGATACTTGCGAGGAAGCACCGTGAATAA
>MZXQ01000163.1:7309-10078 GCA_002926195.1 Candidatus Methanomarinus sp. HR1
CCGGCTCGCTGGTAAATCCTGTGTTATTACAGGACATCAAAGCCTTGAAGATCAACAGCTTCGGAATGCGTCTGGAAGATATCACCGGCGTAATGGTAGATGCGCTCAACCAGGGTAAAAAAGTAGTTAGACTGCACAGCGGTGATCCGTCATTGTACGGTGCTATTATTGAGCAGATCAATGAACTTGCAAAACATGGAGTAGATGTGAAAATAGTACCGGGGGTATCTTCTTTATTTGGTTGTGCAGCTGCCCTGGGTACCCAATTGACATTAAAAGGAGTAAGTGAGACCTTGATCATTACCCGTCCTGCAGGTGAGACCTTAGCAGAAGATGACCTGGCAGCATTGTCAAGACATGGAGCAACTATGGCAGTATTCCTCGGAACAGATAAGATCGAACATATCATGCAGAGTGTTGAATATCCACCTGATACACCTGTTGCCGTAGTATACCATGCTACATGGGAGGATCAGAAGATCATTATAGGAACTGTTAATGATATCGCAAATAAGGTCAAAGATGCGGGATTAACACAATCTGCTATGATACTTATAGGTGGAGTAGTAGACCCGGTAGAGTACAGGAGGTCTCATTTATACGCACCGCAATAATCTATCTGGAACATAACTTAGACGTTGCTCTTACTATCCGGACATGTGTAAATGCAGATATTATCCCTTATGATAAAGAAGCCTTTAAGACAGCTTTTTTAGAATACCAGGCCATTATAGCGGTCATGGCATGTGGAATCGCTGTTCGGGAAGTGGGACCGCTACTGAAAGATAAATGGACTGACCCGGCAGTAGTGGTAACGGATGCAGGATTAAACTATGCCGTGGCCTTATGCGGAGGTCATCACGGTGCCAATGAACTGGCACAGCGTCTTGCAGGTACCGGAGCATGCCCTGTCATAACTACAGCTACTGAAGTTATGGGTCGCCCCTGCGTTGAAGGTATAGCACAGGCACTGGACTGCGAGATAGTGAATAAGGAATCTACTAAAGTGGTAAATACCTGTCTTCTTAATTCAGACCTGCCAGTGATCGAGATACACGGACCAAAGGTTGTCATAACAGACAATTATGTCACTGTTCTCAAAAAGAAAGCATCTCCTCATCACAAAAGCGGAGTTATTGTAGGTATAGGAACCAGGCACGCAATATCATCAAGTAATGTAATAGATGCTGTTTATCAAGCTTTGGAAGAGTGCGGTCTGGAATTAACTGATGTGGAACTGTTTGCTTCTGCAGATATCAAACAGCATGAGGTCGGACTCATTGAAGCTATTGCCAAAATGAAGGGAGAGATCGTATTCGTCCCTGCTGAAGTGATCAATTCCATCAAAACACCATCCGAATCAGCAGCTTTAAAACTGGGACTTATTGGTGTAAGTGAACCGGCTGCACTGGCACTGAGCCGTGAAAAGGAACTAATTATGAAAAAAAAGGTGTATGATAATGTCACAATCGCCATCGCACGTTAATGGAAAACTATATGTAGTAGGGATCGGACCCGGTTCTTTGGAACACATGACCTTAAGAGCACATACGGTGATCAAAGAAGCAGATGTTATTCTCGGAAACGGTACTTATCTTGATCAGATCAAAGACTTGATATCTACACAACAGGTGTTTCGCTCAAGTATGGGACATGAAGTGGAAAGAGCTAAGAAGGCTATTGATCTTGCTGTGGATAATAAAGTAGTAATGGTCAGCGGCGGGGATTCGAATATCTATGGTATGGCAGGTCTGGTACTGGAAGTAGCCAGACAGGTTGATCTTAATGTGGATATTGAGATCGTGCCAGGCATAACAGCCTTAAGTGCAGCAGCAAGTCTGCTTGGTGCTCCTGTTGTTACGGATTTTGCAGTGATCAGCTTAAGTGACCTGCTCACNNCCAAAAAGCAGGCAACGTAATACTAATTTCCAAAAAGCCATAAAGATAATCCGCCGCAGCAGGGTAGATACCGCACCTGTAGGAATTGTCAGAAATGCGCTACGCACAGAAGGTGAGTCAGTGGTTGTGACCACTTTGGGAAATATTCTCGACCATGACGATGAAGTAGATATGAGAACTACCGTAATCATAGGCAATAGTGAATCAGGGATATGGGGTTTTAGGATTATAACACCAAGGGGGTATCATAAGAAATATGACTACTGATCTATTGAGTGCGGCTGCACATCATACTAAAGATATTGATCCTGAACTGGTCCGCATATGCTCAGAACCGGGAGCAATAACTCCGGAAGCTATGACCATTGCCGAAGCAGGACGTGAAGTTGCCAGGAAGATTGTGGGAGATAACAGTCCTGAGGATAAAATACGGCAACGCTGTGTGGTGGCTACTGGTGATCCGGCATTTAAAGACCTGTTAGTGTTTTGCAATGATCCTATCGTAGCCGGACTGCAGGCAATATCTACCGGTGTACCTGTGTTTACTGATATCAGGATGGTGCTTACAGGAATTATCAAAACAGGACATAACTGCAGGATACAATGTGTACTTGATCTTAAGGGTGCTCCTGAGCTTGCCCGTGATTGTGGTATTACCAGAACATCGGCAGGATTTCTAACAGCAGCTCAGGATCTTCGGGATGCTGTTGTGGTTATAGGAAACGCACCTTCTGCTGCTATCACAATGTCGCGTATAGTAGAATATGGCATCAGACCGGCTCTTATAATAGCTGTTCCTGTCGGATTTGTGAACGCTGCCGAATCAAAACAGAAAGTGAGAGAATTGGATATACCATCTATTACCTGTAC
>MZXQ01000162.1:0-6173 GCA_002926195.1 Candidatus Methanomarinus sp. HR1
ATCAAATACCGACGGCAAATGCACCACATATTTACCATCTTCCTTCATTGCCATAATGATCTCTTTACGCTCAAGCAGAGCTTCAAGGTTGAGCTCATAAGAACCAGGCTCATTGATCCTGAGTGACTCAATGCGGTCTTGGTCAAGCTCTTCTTCAGTTTCTGCTATTTCTTCTACTTCATCTCCCTGGTCTGTCAGAAACTCATCGATCTCTTTAAAGGCTTTTTTCTCAGGATGTTCCTCCTGGCTTTTAAGTTCATCTTCCTGTTCAGGTTCATTATGGACATAAAGAAACTTATTCCAGCCGCAGTTAGGACATCCGTTAAGTATCTCGATATCGCCGTCCTTGAAGATGTGTTCACAGCGTGTGCATTTATGTGACATATTTATCTCTTTATTACAAATCCCGGATAATAAATAATTACCGTGAAGACACAATTGCGCTTATAAAGTCTTTATCTTTTCTTAGTGTTTTAAGCTGGTTTGCAGGCCCGATTACAGTTAATCTGGTTCTGATCACTGGTTTTCTAAAGAGCTTATCTAATAATTTCTGGTTACTTTTAGTTGGATAACTCTCAATCTCAATCCCTGCAAAATCATCAGGTGTGATCTCTGTCATGGTCATTTCAATAAGCTTTGCCTCTTCCTTAGGTGTTAAACCTTTCTCAAGCACAAGAATCTTACCTTTCTTCACTCCATCCAGAATCATCCGAACCTTTTCCATAGGTGTCATTCGCTCCAGTTTATCCTCTGAGATCATATCCATCTGTACTCCTATCATGCATATCACCCGAAATGTTGTGCGATCTCTTCGTAAAGTGAATCAATATTATGTCCATCCAGTGCTGATATAGGTATTAAGGTATGTTGCGGAAAAGCACTTCTTATACGGGCTGGTGAAGATTCGGGAAGGTCGATCTTATTAGCTGCGATCAAAAGTGGCAGTTTTCTGGCTTCCATATTCCCTATGACAGTCACATTCACCTGAGTAAAAGGATCCTCAGTAGAATCCATTACCAGGATCACACCATCCAGGTCGTCCAGCCATTTCACTGCTTCGATTATACCTTCTGTTGCTTCCTTTGCCCTGCGCTTGGCTTCATCTTCCTCAAGACCATGGCTCATAAACTCATGAAAATCTACTTTCGTAGCCAGTCCCGGTGTATCCACAATATCAAGACTGACCTTCGAACCATTAGATTCTATGGTCACACCTTCACGCCGCCGGGCTCTGCGAGTCTCATGCGGAACAGATGAGACCGCACCCATAGCATCTCCGGTCCAGTCTCTGATTATACGGTTAGCCAGTGTAGTCTTACCAGCATTGGGTGGCCCATATATTCCTATCCTTGCTTTCCTTTTATTAAAGATCTTCTTAATCATGGAAGAGAAGTTAAGCTTCACTTTGTTAATCAATCCCATTATTGTTTCTCCTGATATCCCCTTATTGTATATTCTTTTCCTCTTATACTACTTTTAATATAATTGAATGTATCGATTTAAGATATCAAACCATAAGGTTCATATCAATGTATTGGTATACTAAATCACAAATGAATGAAAAGGTTTTGGGATATTTCCAGAATATTATTAATGAGAAGAGAGATATCTCGTCTATTGAAATGGGATGTGGTGAAGTTCAACTGTTCTGCACAACAGGAAAGATCAAGATATGGATTGGCAGACAGGCCAGCAATGATATGGTTATAAAAGTATTGAGAACTTTTTCCAGAGTAGATTCTTCTTTTACTCATGAAAAAGAGATTATTTGTGACTTTGACCAGATACCTGTATATGAGAATTATGATTATACATTAGTGTCCTACGGAAAGATCCAGGGCGATTATCGAGTCCTGTTCAATATCAGGTTATCAAAACAAAATGCTCTTGATCATCTCATCGAAAGTATAATAAAGGAGCTTGAAGAAGGAGATATTAATAAGACCTTTCACTGGAAAGGAACCACACCCAAGCTTGAATTAATCTATAATGAACTGAATTCATCAGGTGAATGGAATATTACAAAAATGGAATACAGGGATGATAAATGACTGCGCTTAGAAGTTTTGCACAAAGAGTTGGGAATATTGATATTTCAGGAATTAGAAAGATATTTGAAGCTGCAGGTGCGGATTCTATTAATCTCGGATTAGGACAGCCTGACTTTGATACACCGGATCATATAAAACAGGCAGCGATCAATGCTATTAAAGATGGTTTTACAGGATATACCACAAACCTGGGAATTCCTGAATTACGACAGGCTTTATCCGGAGGGTTCAAACTTAATAACAATTTTGAAGTGGACCCTGATGATATTATCATTACTTCAGGTGCATCAGAGGCCCTGCATATTGCACTTCTGGCACTGGTGGACCAGGGAGATGAAGTGATAATGCCGGATCCGGGATTTGTATCATACGCACCACTAACTGATCTTGCCGGCGGAAGAGTAGTAGGTGTACCTTTAAGTGAAAACCTCACTATGACAGCCGATATTGTAGCAAATCATATTACTGATAAGACAAGAGTCTTAATTATTAATTCACCATCTAATCCCACAGGAACTGTACAGACCAGGGATGAGATACGGGGATTGTGCGAGATCGCAGACGATCATAATATTGTTATTATCTCTGATGAGGTGTATGAACATATCATCTATTCAGGTGAGCATGTAAGCCCGGCTGAGTACTCAGATAATACTATAACAATAAATGCCACATCCAAGACATATGCCATGACAGGATGGAGACTGGGCTATGCAGCCGCACCTCATGATATCACAGAGCAGATGTTGAAAGCCCACCAGTATGTGCAGGCATGTGCCAACAGTATTGCCCAGATGGCAGCACTGGCTGCTGTAACCGGTCCGCAGGATTGTGTAATAGAGATGCGTGATAGTTTCAGGCGCAGACGCGACCTGTTGATGGTTGGTTTACGTGAGATGGGACTGGATTGTGTTGAACCCCAGGGCGCTTTCTATGCATTCCCCAAAGTCGATAACTCAATAGAAGCAGTACAGGAATTACTGGAAAAAGGTGTAATAACCACTCCGGGAACAGCTTTTGGTTCTAATGGAGATGGTTATATCAGGCTCTCCTATGCCACAAGTGATGAAAATATCCTCCGTGCACTGGAGATAATGGGACAGGTGCTGTAATCTAATGATCATAGGGGCTTCGTCCTTTGCTTCCCCTCTTGAGCAGTTGATCGATGAAGTAGACTCTGTAGAATTATATGTACCAAAAATGGGGATATATGAGGGGCGGGAACTACAACATGATAAAGTAAAGGCAGTTACGGATATATTATCAACTTCATGCGGTTTAACATCCGTACATGCTCCTTATTATGCTGATGTTCATACATATCCGAAGGCTCTTTGTATTGATACGGCAAATATGAAAGGTCCCGATTTTAAACTTATAGAAGAATCTATCGAGATGGCAGTTAATTTTCAATCTAAAGTCGTGGTAATACATCCCGGACTGGTAGGCAATGAGCGCAGTAAGAGCCTGACCAGGATGGTGGATAACCTGCAGCAATTATCAAAAGTGGCAGGTGATCACGGAGTGATGCTGGGGCTTGAGAATAAGGAAGGTACTGCCCCCGAGAATCTGTGCTGTGATGCTATGGAATTAGTCAGGGTTGTTGAGCAAGTGAATTCTGATAATCTGGGAGTTACTTTTGATGTGGGACATGCTAATCTTACATCCCAGGGAGACCCTGATCAAATAAGTGAATTTATGGAGACTGTACAGGATTGGGTAGTGCATGTGCATGTACATGACAATATGGGTGTATGGACCAGTGAATATGCAGGGGATATGCACCTGGCACCTGGAACCGGGAGTGTGGATATGTCAATAATAGAGCGGCTTGGATTTAGCGGCATACATAATATGGAAGTCTTCTCAATGGAGGATGTGATCATAGGTAAAAAAAGGCTGCTTACACTAAATATATTCAAGTAAATCCGGCCGAAACAGGCTGTTGGAAATTATTATAAGATCCTTACATCCACTACTACATGCAATACTCCGGGAGAATATTTCTTCACCCTATGCCAGCTGAGTACCTCAATCCCACGTCCCAGTTCCTCAGCAGCGTGTCTTATTCTGCGAATAGGTCTCTCAGGCGTCAAATGAACAGGTACGGTCTCATGATAATGCAGTACTCCTGATGGTTTTAAAGCAAGGACTGCATTTGTTAGATAATGGTGTGTACGCTTTACATATCCCATTATTACTCTATCAGCAACACACACAGGAGTGTTATTAGCACAATCACCCAGGATAGGCTCTACAATATCTTCTCCATTATTAAGTCTGGTATTTTCCACCAGGTAATAATAGGATTCGGGATTTATCTCAATAGCTATAATTTTTTTAGGTATGGAATGTACTACCATAGGAATAGTAAAATATCCGATACCCGCAAACATATCCACCACCACTTCACCACTACCGAGAGTACCCATCCTTATCCTTTCTTGCAGGTTGCCTTTGCTGAACATAACCCTGGTAACATCCAGTTTGAATTTACATTCATTCTCAATATGCACAGTCTCTTGTGGAGAATTCACGTAATCTCTTTGTGCAATTAGTTCACGGTCCGGTTTTCGCAGATCACCCCTGATCCCCTTATCTATATATACACTCTTGCAATATGGATACATCTGAAGAAGTGCATTTCCAATATGTGTTTTTACAGAATATAGAACACTATCCAGAGAAATGATAATCACTCTTCCTATCATCTGCCACCCGCCTGGTAAACGCTTGAGTCTCTCCTCATCAAGATGTGATCTCATCAGTTCCCTGAGCCCTGGCTCAGACTCATAGAATTCCATAGGGTCTTGATCGATAACAGTAAATTGATGTAATCCAGGTATAGCTGTATCCTTTACAGGAACTTCTAATTGATCTCCTCTTCGTATCAATTTACGCCCTGTATCCAGATGGCCGGATTCCAGTAGTTGTTTTCTTATAATTTCAACCTGGTTTTTTTCTATTAGCAAAGCCTTCATGAATACCATGACCTATTTCGGGGGTAGTATCACAAGGCTATCACCGATGACAACGGTTTTGATCTCTTCACCGCCAGTCCCTGATAAATAGGCAGGTTTTTGTAAAGTAATAGATTGAAAAGTCTGCGGATGCATTACCTGTATTATATCGTCTTCTACTGATATCAAGACTGTGGATACTGCACTTCCTATATCTGAAACTTTATCCGCATCTTTTAGTTTATTAGTATGTTCAGCGAATTCGTGTCCGGTTCCCAGATTCAACCCGGATGTCCTTTTACCAGAGTGGCGGATCAATATAGTTTCATCCAGGAATCTTATAATGTCACCTGATACGAACCTGGGCAGCCTGAGACTGTAAGTGATCCTGTAAATATTCTCCCCATCCTTTCTGCCTGCCAGTGTGGATGATTCAGCGAAATTAGCTCCGAATCGATCAGATGCTGAACGGCATATCTGGCGTGCAATACTATTAGAACCCAGATACACATCTGTTCCTTCATGCAATTTTTCGATCTTAGTAATAAATGACATTCCGTTGCCAGAATTATATTGACGGTCTATAATATTATATATCATATCCAGCACCTGGTCCTGCTCGTCTTCATCAGGAAAACGTCCCTGGGCTCTGATCTGTACTATCGCTTCATAATACCCTCCGGCCCTTCGGCTGCAGATGATACAGGTCTCTTTCTTAACCCGTACTTGCGTTTCCAGTTCTATATCGATTTTAGTACCCTCTATCAAGGAGTTGACAACTATCTTTCCATTAAAAATGAAAGGGTCTCTGCTGGCAAGTCTTACAGATATCCCATAGTCTTTTAGTATAGGGTTGATCTTTACTGAACTTATGATCTGCTCTTTGATCAATTCTTCCATTTCAGTATCATTCATTTCCCACCGACGGCCTTTTTTCACTGCTCCGCATTCTGTACAGATAATTGTATGTATCACTTGAGGCACATTGGCAATGGTAATATTCTTTAAAAAACAATCCTTACATAAGCCATTGATATGGTGGTCTATAAGCCGGCCGCATAAGGGACATAGTAGATCTTTCATATGATCATTGATTCCTTGTGTACTATATTTTAGTATATCAAGTATAACTTGAATCGAAAATACTTTGTATTTTCTAATC
>MZXQ01000162.1:6192-6590 GCA_002926195.1 Candidatus Methanomarinus sp. HR1
TAGCGAGGATTTTGTTCTTATTTGATTTGATACTTTTTGCGCAAGATCCTTGAATTCTTCCTCTGATAAAGTAATTCCTTTCGCATTGAACTCAATTGCATCTCCAACATACCTTGGAATAACATGGCAGTGGAAATGATGTATGAGCTGACCTGCTGCTTCGCCATGATTGACAACAAGATTGAATCCGTCCGGGTCAAGTACGGTCTGCAAACCGCGAACGACCTTGCGTACTGTTCTGAATACAGCATCTACGCTCAAATCCTCCATTTCAATTATATTACTTGCGTGTTCTTTTGGAATGATCAGTGTATGGCCCCTGGTATTCGGATTAATATCCAGTAAAGCCAGAGTCTTCTCATTCTCATATACAGTATAATTTGGTATCTCTCCTTTTA
>MZXQ01000161.1 GCA_002926195.1 Candidatus Methanomarinus sp. HR1
GAGTCTCTTAAAAGAACCGAAGGTTTGAAAATGCAAACTGAGTGACCAATTTCGATATATCAAGTTATACTTAATATACTATAAAAAATATACAAAAAGGACATCCTCTTAAACAAATCCGTCTGTGATTATTATAGGGAATAAGGAGACATAAAACTATGATCGAAGACATTAATTGGAATAAAATGTGGATGGAATCCATGAAAAATGCTTCCTGGAGAAAACGTCGTGGTGATAATACTGAGTTCTGGAATAAAAGAGCCAGGCGGTATAACGAATCACTCAAAGATAATGAACGACCTGGAAAGAGTATATCAAAACTGGATATTGATCCATCACATACTGTACTTGATATCGGTGCAGGACCTGGTACACTTACCATACCGCTTGCAAAGAAAGTGAAACATGTAACTGTTGTAGAACCATCCAGTGGGATGCTAACATGTCTAAGGGAGAATGCAATAAATGAAGGATTGAATAATATCACCTGTATAAATAAGAAATGGGAAGATGCTGTCCCCGGAGAAGATCTTGGTGAGTACGATGTTGTGATAGCATCATATTCCTTAGCGATGCTCGATATAAAGAAAGCACTATTAAAAATGCATAAGGTTGCCAGACATTCCGTCTGTCTATTCACATTCGTAGGAGACAATATGTGGGACTACACCGAACTTTGGCCGGTATTATACAACGAAACATACAAATCCGGACCTGATTATATTTATATTTATAATATTCTTTATCAGATAGGGATCATGGCGGATGTAGAAATATCGATTACAGAACATAAACAGCGTTTTTCCAATATAGATGAAGCTGTTGACCAGTGGAAAGAGAACCTTAATATATCAACTCCTGAAGCAGAGGAAATAATAAGGTCGTACCTATCTGCAAACCTGATCAGGGAAGATGGATCACTCTGGTCAAAAATTAATATGAAAGTAGCATCAATATGCTGGAGGAAAGAAAATGAAATTAAGTAACGAAATGAAACAGATGCTGGATGAGAACATCATCTATCTGGCAACATCGACACAAGAAGGAAAATCAATGAAAAAGCCAGCAGGCTTAGTGAAATGCACAGAAGATTAAAACTAAAAGCTGTTGTGCTGATCACAACTGAAGAAATATATTCACATATACCTAAATTTAAGGGGCATGAATAATTAAAAACTAAAATTCTTTTCAGATACAAAGATCGTGAATCATTTAAATCTCAAACTTGATAGAAATTATGATTATCTTTACCAAATAAGAATTTTAGCCAAAGATTATATACAACTAAATTATTGAGCCTTGATGGGATGTATTCTCATCTTACTCTTTCAATAATAATATTTCTGACGCTTTTATTACTACGGTAATCTTATCGCCCTCTTTCAAACCCAGTTCCTCCACTGCTTCCTTTGTTACCATTGAGGTCATAGTGGTAGGTTTTGAGATCTCGATTTTTACAGTAGAAGCGACTTCGCCTTTTTGAATACCCTTTATAGTACCTTCTATTTTATTTCGTGCACTTATTTGCATTTTTTATCACCAATTTTTTTTACAATCCATATCATGATTGTAATGTATAATATATCATGACATTTTATTTAAGTGTTTCAATGGATGGGAATTGTCAACGACTTCATAACAAAATATAAACATATCCAATTACATAATATTTTATAATTTATCTACTATAACTTGATATATCGAAAATGCTTACTCCGTTCATATTTTCTAATCTTCGGCTCTTCCGAGAGCCTCAGTCAAGAAAATCCGAGCGTTAGCGAGGATTTTGTTCTTACGATCACTAAATTGTACAAAAATATTTATTGGTGCATTCCCATACATCAAATAGAATATCATGCATATCTCATACCTGGCCGTATCAGAAAAAAGATGTACAATCCAGATGACAAACTGCAACTTCAAGTGCCGCGGCTGTTTCAGTAATAAAAGACATGATCACTGCATAGATATAACTCCCTCCCGATTAGCAAAACATATTCCTTCAGATAAAGAGGTAATGCTTGCAGGAGGTGAGCCTACTATTGATAAGCAGGGTTTGTTATCACTTATCCACGAACTTGACAGGCAGAAGTTGATTATTTCTACTAATGGCTACCTGCTGGATGAAACACTACTTCAAAAATTAAAAGGCATTACGATCCACATAGACCTCAAAGCTCTTAATACCAAATTGCACAGATGGTATACAGGTAAGGATAACACCAGGGTCTTAAAGGCAGTACAGCTTCTTTATTCCAATGATTTCGATTTTACTGTCAGTACTGTATATATTCCCGATGTGGTGGATACAGAAGAGATCGAGAGGATAGCACGGTTTTTATCAGGTATAGGCGATATAAGATATAAGATCATTCGATATATACCGGTGGGAGGTCTTTCAAGAAGGCCGCATATACGGGAGATCGAGACTTCGGTAAAGATTGCAAAGAAATATCTAAGCAATGTTTCCAGTTCAATGGAAAACCGTAGTCATCCTAAATATCGAAAGATCCTTGATCCTTTGGTTCTTTTAGAATAACAGGCGCCTGGTAATGTGGGATGTTAAATTAGGTGTGTTCTGCATCTACCCGCCGGACACAAGCAGCCACTTCCAGATAGGAACATATGTTATCCCGTCTTCGAATTTTTCAACATTCCTTGTAAGCAGGATCAGTTCTGAAATTCTTCCCTGAAAGTTCTCTTTAAATTCAAGCAAAGCTTTGATCTCTCTTTTAT
>MZXQ01000160.1 GCA_002926195.1 Candidatus Methanomarinus sp. HR1
ATAGTTTATATTAATTTGTTAAAATTAAATCGTATTTATATGATGTTGTGGGTATTAAAGGTGCCGGAGGTGGAAAGGGATGTTATTTCAAGAGAAAATCGTAACTATTCAGCCATGCATAAACGTTATCGTTAGGATAAATAGTCCTGCATTATTTAATGACACATATTTGTTGAATCTCTATGAAATCGATGGCAATAGAATCAGTATGAAAAAATATATAATGAATGTACACAAGTGAAAATAAACGGATTTTCGTTATCGTCATCCTACCTTTGGGGTAGCTGAATAGTTACCACAAATTTATTATTTTTAAACGATATTTCATTTAGAATTTTATTGGACATTGAACAATCTTTAGTACCCCAAAACTTTAAAGAATCGCCTTTTTATGAAAAATTATGGAATCGTCTTGGAGAATATGAATTTAGAGTTTCTCCATTAAGGTCTTCCCCTCAGAGTCTCCTTTTAATCCCTATTGCATTTATGTTTATAGACTTTTTAATTTCCATAGTATTATTTACATATTTTTTAGGGCATTAGGTGCTTACTTCAAACTACCGCATTCTTGTCGATATTTCTTAACCCGCGCCAATACATCTACCAGATTATAACAATGCCCAGCGCGCCACATGAAAAGGAAAAAACATTATTCCTCAAGGATTCAGAACCATTGAGCATCCACATGATGCCCCGGAATTTATTCCGGCGGTGGCGTGGTTGGGGCTGCGTGCCTTGAAGCATAAATGAGAAAGATAAATAAACAGGACATTGGAGGTTAAAAAAAACATGTCCCACTGCGGGTTAAAATCCCGCCGTACGGGTCTGCTCCTGGACGAAGACACATAATATTAGCTTTTTCGGTTGAATATTTCTCAATTTTTTACACAACTTTCGCTATAATACCTTTTTAGATCTCTTTAAATGACCAGTGAATTAACTAAGTATATCGTTCAAATGTGAGGCAGAACCGCTCCCTCACCGATGCCCGAAATAGAAATTGATCAGTTCAGTATATCTGTGACGCTCTGCCTTGATTATCGAAATCAACCAGGCAGGCGCAGTATACCTTGCGATTATCAACCGCTTGCAGGAAATTAGAATTTTGATACTGCCGATGAACAAGAGTTTAAGTATAATAAATGATACTGGTATAATAACAGTTAGCTTATTTGATTACTTATAGAGTGGGATTTCTCATCTATTTGGGTTTATTTTAGGTTAATTGGGAATAATAGTGAGGGATCAATTGAATAAATTGAAATAGCACATTTCTGTGGCCTTGCTTAGACTTCCAAAAAGAATAGAGGAGATAAAAATATGAGAGACGATAGAAGAGGTGGCGGCGGAAGGGGCGGTTCCAGACAGAGCGGTCCACGAGAGATGCATAAAGCAACTTGTGCAGACTGTGGTGAAGAAACTGAAGTTCCTTTTGTACCCAGTCCTGATAGACCGGTGTACTGCCAAGAATGCTACCAAAAACATAAACCCAAGAGATATTAATCCTAAAAGGACACCATTTAAGGCATTAAAAGTGTGTTAGATGACATAGATACGAAAGAAAATGAAACAAAGGTGGTTAAAATGGATATTTCTATTTTAACCAGCAACGTTTATATTAAAACCCATTGTTCGTTAAATAAATAACAATGTTCTTTTTTTTCAGGTCNNGGTTTTTTCAAATCTTTGATTTCATTTCATTTTTTTCGTTTTACAATGGCATTTCGCCATTGCTTCAATTCGCAGGAAACGTCAGTGGATTGGCAATCCAAAGCAACCTTGTCTGGCTAACAACTTTAGGTTGGATTTTGAAGTGGCAAGACTCATGCGCCATCGAGATGCCCCGGACAGAGCGCAGCGACGTCCGGGGTCGGTGACGGCGTGCCTTGAAGCATAAAAAAGATAATCAATCTGAACATTGAAAAAAGTATAAAATTCCTTCACACGGCTCTGCTCCCATATGATGAAAACGTATCTTTTTTCAGTTGATTGCAAAGCAGATTTGCTCTATCACAGATACCGGATATAGACCTTAAAATGTCAAAAAAGTATAAGATGGTTAAAACAGCGATTACCAAACCTCTAGTCTAACTTATTGGAAAAGAATATATCCATTGGATTTCTTTATCCAAAAAAAACGCCAACAACAACCTTATATATTAATAATACTATATATATTACATATACTAAAAATTAAAATTAAGGTCAAATATATGGGAAATGAGAATCTAAAAGTAAAAGTGTTTCCAATACCAGATTGTGATATTTGCAAGCATTACGGGATAAAAACCAAGGCGGTCTATGATGCTAGAATGGCTATCGGTAATTGGTTTTATATGTGCCAATCTTGTTTTGAAAAAAACGG
>MZXQ01000159.1:0-1691 GCA_002926195.1 Candidatus Methanomarinus sp. HR1
CCTCCCTTAATGAGCAGAACAAAATCCTCCCTTCGGTCGGATTTTCTTGACTGAGGCTCTCGAAAGAGCCGAAGATTAGAAAATGTGAACGGAGTGAACATTTTCGATATATACTTGATATGCTACAAGAAAACCCAGGGATTAAATATATAGAGTATAATAAAGTAACTTACTTAGTAGTACACGAGAGATTAAATATGTTTGTAAACAGGAAAGAGGAGCTTGAAATCCTGAAAACCACACTTAACAGCGACAGAGCTGAGCTTTTCATACTCTACGGCAGGCGCAGGGTAGGGAAGACCGAACTTCTGAAACAAATGCTCATTGACAACAAAAATGCAGTGTATTTTCTGGGCAGATTTGAATCTCCAAAAGATATGGTACTAAGGCTATCTAAAATTGTTGCTAAAAAGTTTGATGATAAGGGGCTTGCAAAGTTCCCATTTAGGGATTCTGATGAAGCATTTCATTATTTTGCCGGGAAAAAAGGTATAGTCATAGTTTTTGATGAGTTTCCATATATGGTGTCGTCTGATCCTGCTTTACCATCTATAATGCAAGATTACTGGGATAACCAACTGAAAAATACTGATATCAAGCTATTCATCTGTGGCTCATCCATAGGAATGATGGAGAGACATTTCTTTAACTATTCTTCCCCCCTTTACGGGAGACGAACAAAACAATTCAAACTTCAACCTTTGAATTTTTCAGCACTGAAATATTTTATTCCATCTGCCGGCTTTGAAGAACTACTTGCAATATACGCAGTGTTCGGCGGGACACCAGCGTATATATTAGAATATGAAAATAACATTTTCGAAACCATAAGAGTCAAAATGTTAAGAAAAGAACAATTCCTGCATAAGGATGCAGAATTCATCCTCAGAGAAGAACTAAGGGAACCAAGATATTATTTTTCCATCATACGCTCGATAGCATTTGGGAATACCACCACCGGGAGAATAATGAATGATACAGGCATCACAAAGGACGTAGTTGGCAAATATCTCTCAACACTTCAGGATCTTGATATAATCGAGCGGCAGGTTCCTGTAACAGAGAGCTTCAAATCCCGCAAAGGCATCTATCGAATAAAAGATAATTATTTCAGATTCTATTTCAGGTTCATTTTCCCGTATATTGAGCATATCGAAATGGGAGAAATTGATTATGTATTAAATGTCATAAAAACGAATTTCCAGAGATATTCAGGTCAGACCTTTGAGCACGTTATGATCAACCACCTTAAAGAAAACAGAGACTTAAACCCTATACAATTCACAAGAATCGGAAGCTGGTGGGATAAAGGTACGGAGATTGACATTGTTGCTTTCAATGAAGAAACGGGAGATATTCTATTTGGTGAGATAAAATATACAACCAGAAAAGTTGGAGTAAAAACGTTAATTGAACTTGAAAAAAAGGCGAAAAAAGTAAAGTGGGGGACTGGAAGACGAGAGCATTATATGATAATCAGCAAGAGTGGATTTGATGATAATATCATAGACNNAAAATGTCACGCTTATTGACCTTAATATGCTGGAAATGGTTGTATAGTTTTTGATAGTATATAATCTGCAAGATAATATACACAAGAAAATCCTCCCTTCGTTCGGATTTTGTTCTTTGGATGACTTCAATGGAATTCGTTAGTTTTTTATTATATGCATTCCATTAAAAAATAAAAA
>MZXQ01000159.1:1774-4360 GCA_002926195.1 Candidatus Methanomarinus sp. HR1
AGAACAATTTAACAAACTGATGACAATTATTATAAAGGATGATATAAATGGAATATTCAACGTTATTATACCTTGCCCCTCTCGCAGGATTGCTCAGCCTGGGGTTTGCTGCCGTATTTGCCAGCAGCGTACTTAAGAACGACCCAGGCACAAAAGAAATGCAAGAAATTGCCAGCGCCATTCAGGAAGGTGCTATGGCCTATCTGAACCGTCAATACAGGACCATTGCTATAGTGGCAGTGATACTAACTGTTGTGATGTTCATAGCACTACCTGAAGAAAATGGGCTGAATATAAAGACTACTATAGGGTTTTTAGTAGGTGCCATATTTTCTGCGTTAGCAGGATATATAGGCATGAACGTTTCGGTCCGTGCTAATGTCAGGACAGCTAATAAAGCCAAAGAAGGACTAAAAGAGGCCATGTCAGTAGCTTTCAAAGGTGGAGCGGTTACCGGTCTGGCAGTGGTCGGACTGGCACTGCTGGGAACAAGCGGTTTATTCATACTGTTCGGCGGATCACCTGAAAGTGTTGATATGGTAATAGGGTTCGGATTCGGAGCCAGTCTGATAAGCTTATTTGCCAGGGTCGGTGGTGGTATCTTCACCAAAGCAGCTGATGTGGGTGCGGACCTGGTAGGTAAAATTGAAGCAGGTATTCCAGAAGACGACCCTCGAAATGCAGGTGTGATCGCAGATAATGTAGGCGATAATGTAGGCGATTGCGCTGGTATGGGAGCTGACCTGTTTGAGACCTATGTAGTAACAGCACTGGCATCTATGCTTCTTGGTGTACTGATCATTGACCAGTACCAAAATGCTATTCTCTATCCGTTAATGCTTGGTTCTGCTGCAATAGTCGCATCAATTATTGCAGTGTTCTTTGTTAAAATCGGCGATGATGAGAAGATCATGAAAGCCCTCTATAAAGGTATAATTGTATCTGCTTTGATCAGTGTAGTGGCTTTCTACTTTATTACGGATATGCTTATGGGCGATCTGCAGTTCTTTTACTCAGCACTTATCGGTATAGCCATCATGATTATGATGGTTGTTTTCTCAGAATATTACACTTCAATGTCTTATAGGCCAGTAAAATCCATAGCGTCCTCATCACAAACAGGAGCCGGTACAAACATTATCACCGGTCTCTCAGTAGGCTTTGAGAGCACATTCGCTCCTGTGATTGTCATCTGTTTGGGTATTTTAGGAGCCTTTTATGTCGGAGGAGGTTTTTCCGGAAATGAAATTGAAGGTATGTACAGTATTGCCATATCAGCAGTAGCAATGCTCTCAACCACAGGTATTATTGTTGCTCTTGATTCATATGGCCCGATAACAGATAATGCGGGCGGTATTGCAGAAATGGCTAAGTTGCCGGAGTCTACAAGGAAAATTACAGATGCCCTGGATAGTGTGGGCAATACTACTAAAGCTGTGACAAAAGGATATGCCATCGGTTCTGCTGGTCTGGGTGCACTGGCTCTGTTTGCTGACTTTACACATAAAGTAGAATTGGAACCAGGTGCTCTTAGTCTCGAAAACCCGTTAGTATTAGTAGGCCTGTTCATCGGCGGATTATTGCCATTTATTTTCTGCGCAGTTACCATGAAGGCAGTAGGTAAAGCTGCATTTGAAGTTGTCAATGAGGTCAGACGCCAGTTCAGGGAGATCCCTGGTATAATGCAAGGTACAGCAAAACCCGAATACGGAAAGTGTGTGGATATTGTAACTAAAGCGGCACTTCGGGAAATGGCATTACCAGGTGCAATGGCTATTGTAACACCTCTATTTGTCGGACTGGTGCTGGGTAAAGCAGCCCTTGGAGGAATGTTAATTGGTATAATTGTTGTGGGACTAATGCTGGCTCTCATGATGGCAAACGGAGGCGGAGCCTGGGATAATGCTAAAAAATATATAGAAGACGGAGCATACGGCGGTAAAGGTTCGGATGCTCACAAGGCAGCTATAGTAGGCGATACAGTAGGTGATCCATTCAAGGATACTTCAGGACCGGCACTAAATGCTTTGATCAAAGTAGTGAATATGATCTCTATCCTGTTTGCTGTGATGTTCATTAACTCAGGGATAATATAAACAAAATCCTCGCTAGCGCTCGGATTTTATAGCGGAAAAAATTCACATTTTTTTCCGCACAGGTTCCAGTATCCTGTTAATGTAATCTGTGCCCGCTGATTTCAGGTCCATCGGATGCAAATTCTTTGAACCGAAATCAGCTTCAAGTTTATCATAATCAGGATAATAAAGGTTCCCTCCGAACTTTTCAGGCCGCTCTATTGTGATCTCATTAAATCTTGGTATTATATGGTACTTAAATAATGCCAGTACAGGATTATCAGCAATACTTCCTTCAGGACAGAAGGCTTTTCTAATTTTTTTACCCACCGTCTTTTCATTATCATCCATTGAAATGAAATTATTTGATGATGATGACATCTTATCACCATCCAGCCCGACAAGGATCGGAGTATGTATGCAAATAGGTGCCTTGAATCCTAAACCAGGCAGTTCTTCTCTGGCCAGCATATGTATCTTGCGCTGGTCTATGCCGCCAACTGCAACGTCC
>MZXQ01000159.1:4369-9773 GCA_002926195.1 Candidatus Methanomarinus sp. HR1
ACTTCATCCATACTGCGTTTGGCACGGTTTAACGTAATACTTCTGCCCAATTTTAACACATTAAGTAAATAATCGGATTCAAGCTGGAAATCAGATCCATAAACATACCTGGTATTCTTTTGATCAAGACCAAGGGCTATGAAACATTCTTTATTGAAATCAGCTATCTCCTTTACCTCTTCCATGGTCCCTTTTTCATTTAGATATGCATGAACATCTGCCAGAAGTACAGTAATCTCAAAACCTGATTGCTGCAGATCGATCAGTTTATTCACAGTAAGGACATGTCCCATATGTATCTTACCACTGGGTTCATAGCCTACATAGGCTCTGGGTTTTGATCCTGATTCAATAAGCTTCTCAAGTTCTTCATGTGTAACGATTTCTTCTGTGTTTCGTTTGATAAGTGCCAGTCTGTCCATATGTATTAAACCACCTGATAAATTCCAAATACATTACTTCGGATATAATAAATATATCGACACCAAAGAAGTATTTTCCCGAAACACTTTTATAGAACTACAAACAATCATTATCCTTCATAGCACGGTATTTGTGTGAAATATTTTAAATTGTTAGATTATATAACAAGGTGAGCAAATGAAAATAAAACCAGTCGGGGACAAAATATTAATTAAACCTATCGAGGAAGAAGAAAGAACGGCTAGTGGGATATATATTCCGGATACTGCAAAAGAAAAGAAAAAGCAGGGAATCATATTAGAAATAGGTAATATTAAAGATGAAAAGAAATGCCCGATAAAAGTAGGGGATACAATATTGTATACAGGATATAGTTCTGATGAAATTGAAATCGACGGGGAAATATTCATAATACTGAGTATAAAAGATGTAATTGCAAAGGTAGAGTAGGTGTTTAATATGGCAAAACAATTAATTTTCGAGGATGAGGCAAGACATGCATTAATAAAAGGGCTGGACCAGCTTGCCAATACAGTAAAGATCACACTTGGACCAAAAGGCAGGAATGTAGTCCTGGCAAAGAGTTTTGGGAGTCCTGTTATAACCAATGATGGGGTTACTATTGCTAAAGAGATCGAGTTGCAAGACCCTTATGAAGATATGGGAGCCCAGCTTGGGAAAGAAGTAGCTACAAAAACCCAGGATATAGCAGGTGACGGAACTACTACAGCTGCTTTACTGGCTCAGGCCATCCTGCATAAAGGTATAAAGAATATAACAGTAGGAGCCAACCCGATTGAAATTAAAAGAGGCATCGATAAGGCTACTGAAAAGGTAGTGGAAACTATAAAATCCAGAAGTGAAGAGGTCAAGAGCAAGGAAAAGATCACCCAGGTAGCCACAGTTTCAGCAAATAATGATGAAATTATCGGTAACCTGATCTCGGATGCTATGGAAAAAGTAGGAGCATCCGGTGTCATTACTGTTGAAGAAGCCAAGTCCATGGATACATCGTTAGAAGTAGTGGAAGGGATGCAATTCGATAAAGGCTATGTTTCTCCGTATATGGTTACAGATACTGAAAAAATGGAAGCTGTTCTTGAAGATCCCAAGATACTTTTATATGATAAGAAGATAAGTTCCATGAAGGAATTAATGCCTATCCTTGAATCGCTGGTAAAAGATAGTAAACCGTTAATAATCATCTGTGAAGACCTGGAGGGTGAGGCTCTGGCTACTATTGTACTCAATATGATCCGTGGTACACTGAGGGTATGTGCACTCAAAGCACCAGGGTTTGGAGATGAGCGCAAGGAGATGCTGGAGGATATCGCTGTAATTACCGGCGGCAAGGTCATCAGTGAAGATAAGGGAATGAAACTTGAGAATGTCTCACTTACTGATCTTGGTAGTGCGAGAAAGGTCAAAGTAAGCAAGGATAAGACCATTATTATCGAAGGGCAGGGTAAGAAAGACGACATTCAAAAGCGTGTTGCTATTATTGAAGGAAGGATCAAGCTCGAAGACTCAGAATATAAGGAAAAGGAACTTAAGAAGCGCCTGGGTAAGCTGGCAGGCGGCGTAGCTGTGATCAATGTAGGTGCTGCTACCGAGACAGAACTTAAGGAAAAGAAAATGCGCATCGATGATGCACTTAGTGCTACTAAAGCTGCTATTGAAGAGGGAGTCGTACCAGGCGGCGGTATAGCACTCTTAAGGGCTGCAGATTCATTAAAGGACCTATCCCTCGAAGGTGATCAGATGATTGGTGTTGAGATCATAATTAAAGCTATAGAAGAACCATTGAGACAGATTGCTAATAATGCAGGTAAAGAAGGTTCTGTCATAGTGGAAAAATTAAGATTTGAGACTAATCTGAATATGGGTTTTGATGCAAAAACAGATACCTATACTGATATGATCGAGGCAGGTATAATCGATCCTGTCAAGGTAGTGAGAAGCGCACTGCAAAATGCAGCAAGTATAGCAGGGTTGATGCTGACAACTGAATCACTGGTAGCCGATATACCTGAAGAAAAAGGTGTATGCGATATGCCAGGAATGCCACCAGGCGGACCTGAAAACTACATGATGTGATCTGGCTAGCTATCCAACCAGTAATATAGTAATATCCAGCTATTTAATATTCAAGTAGGGATCGTTGAAACTCGCCTGTGCTCTCGGCTTCAACTGGCAGAGTTTCATCATCCTCTACTATTTCTATTTTTCCGTACTGTCCACCACCGCCAGGCGTGACTCTGACTCTACCTTCACGAAACATCCTTATGGCTTTTTTTACTTTCGGGTCAACTCCTTCAATGCTGTTAAGCTCAGTGTCAAGCAGGACTGTTACTTCGCTGCCATACTGCTTAACAAGGGATTCCCAGTTATGTTTTACCTGTTTAGTATGGATGCTTTTGGTACCCAGTGCCAGCATAATGATCTCGGATAGTGGAATAAGATGCAGATAAGGTGGTCTGTGTTCAGGATGTGAAGACGTGTCAGATAGTTCTTCTATGCGTTCAACCACTCCTTTTTTTATCCGGCCTCCGCACTGGCAGCGCCATTTTTTCATTATGCATTCCCTTAAGGTATAATGCTGGTAGCAGCGTATGCATGCTGATTTATGATACTTGCCTTCCTGTGGAAATAACCCTACATTCATCTGCGGTCCCAGTCCATTTTCACGTAGTATGGCTTTTTCCAATTGATTAAAGGTGATATCCTCCATCCGAAACCTGTTGAATTCCCTGGCAAGTTTGTTAGGCCACGGGCTATGTGCATCACTATTTGTTAAAAATGTCAATCTATGCAGTTCTTTGATCCGGTCTGCCAGNNGCCAGTTCAGTGTCTGCACTCAGGCCGAGTTCTACAAAGCTGATATACTGTGTCATGTCTGCATAGCAACTCTCAAGGCACTCATGATAGGCATACATGCCAGTCCAGGGAGTAAAGGCATGAGCCGGACCGATAAGTGCACCGGCATCCTTTGCCAGCTGCGCTATCTGCGCACCGCTCATATCCACATTAGGCCTGCCGTCACTATCAATGTTAACAGAAGCAGGTTCTACTGCCTCCCTTAGCTCTTCAGCCTTTGATATACAGGGAAGAATGATCAGATGATGTACTCTATTCGTATCCTCTATCTCAACTGTTAGAACAAACTTTGTTTGGTTGAGACCATATATTCCATCGGCAACTTCAGGTAGTGTCTTGATCTCATCCAGCCATTTTCTGTGCAGGCAGTCCCCTGTACCTACCAGTTGAATCCCTTTTTTAGCAGATTCTACTGCAAGGGTTGGTATATCCATGCGGTTTGAAGTAGCCATACTGTATTTGGAATGAATATGGAGATCAGCATTAATTAGAAGCATGTTATTAAAGTCCGAGTTTTGCTATTGCTATTTGAGCAGCTTTTTCACCTGAGAGCAGCATACCACCAAATATAGGCCCCATTCGCGGTGCACCGGCAACAGCGTTAGCTGCCATACCTGTCACAATAAGACCTGGATAAACTTCTTTGGTGTTATCCAGGATGATGCGCTCAGCCACATCAGCCCACATGGGTTTCTCGCCGGCAACGTGCAGTGCACCAGGTATCTTCCTGGAGAGTGTGGTACATATCTCCGCATCATGTCCTGTTCCGTCTATGACTACTTTAGCCCTGATCGTAATAGGGTCTACGTGAAGTTTTTGCATATCCACAATTGTGCGGTTGATCACCAGACCGGTTACGGCATCGCCTTCACGTATCATTACGTCTTCCACACTAATAAGATTGTAGATACTGGCTCCTGATGAGGCAGCTTCATAGATCAGCTTACCAGTGCATTCAATAGAATCTGCAACATAGTAACCTTCTTCGTATTTGCGGTACCTGACACCGAGATCATCCAGTATGTGTCTGGCCTCTTCCTGGACCACTATCCTGGGCATCATCATTCCACCTCCCCACATTCCGCCTCCTACTTCCAGTTTTCGTTCGAAGAGTACTGTTTTGACACCTGCTCTGGCAAGCGTCCTGGCAGCTATGAGGTTTGCGGGACCGCCGCCTACTAACGCTACGTCTGTGTCAATGCTTTGTAGAAAATCAGATGTGAAATCTTCGATAATAGCTCTTGTTATTGTTATTTCATCCAGTTCCATTGTTATTACCAGCAATTATTATTTGTTTAATGATATTCGGATATGGATTTATAATTTGCCTATATAGCTGTATCTTTGAATAAATGTTTGATTTTCTTTCAATTTCCGGGTTAGTTTCGAAGGCCTTGATTTCAATTTAATGTATCCACTACAAAATTTTAATTAGGATAAAAACATCGCATTTTTAATATGTTCAAAATGTGGATCACCACTTATGACTTTGCAGTTAAAACGTTTTTGTTGAGCAACAATTAACGCATCAATCATACCAAAATCTTTCATATTTTTTCTCATCTCAGTTCTGATAGATGCAGCATCGAGCCAATCATTAGTTGTCAAACATTGAATATCTGATAATTTTCTGACAATTTGGTATAATTCTTCAAAATCAATATTTTCTCTGATGGCCCAACCTTTTAATTCTGCTAAAACACACTCTGGTGTTAAGATAACATTTTTCTCATCTTCAAGTATTTCTCTTACAATTTTACCCTTATCAGAGCCAATAAAATATTCAACCCATGCATAAGTGTCTATAAGATACACTAAATCACCAGATATCTTCATGTTCGTAATGGTCACGTATGAAAGGAGCTTTTCCTCTGGCGATTCCAAACCCGTTAATTTTTTCTTTTTTCGCTATATCAATGTCAATAAAATCGTGCTCTGATAATCTCAACTCATCGATCTTATCTTTTGGAATAATAATACCTAGAGAATTACCCCATTTTTTTAGTTCTACTGTTGAATGGCACATTTCAATCAATGTTATATTGTGATTAATTATATAAATAATTATACTATTCGGTATAACTTACTTTTTTATGAAATAGAA
>MZXQ01000158.1:0-1014 GCA_002926195.1 Candidatus Methanomarinus sp. HR1
TGAAATACCCTGGTATCAACTGCCAGTTGAACAGGTCTTTGAGACCCTGCACTCGGATCAATCAGGACTCACATTAAAAGAGGCAACGTCCAGGCAAGAACAATATGGATACAATGAACTTACCTATAAAAAACGCAGTGCATTTATGCGTTTTCTCACGCAGTTCAATAGTCCGCTGATCATCATTCTACTTATTTGCGCTGTGATAACCGGTGCATTAAGTATGTGGAAAGATGCTAATATGTGGATGGATACAGTGGTCATTCTTGCCGTAGTACTCGCAAACACGTTTATAGGATTCATTCAGGAAGGTAAAGCTGAGGACTCAGTTGAAGCACTTGAGAATATGATAACACCCGAATGTAAGGTAATGCGAGAAAATAAAATCACAGTCATACAGGCAAGAGACCTGGTTGTTGGTGATATAGTACTGCTTGAGGGTGGAGACAGGGTTCCTGCGGATATCCGGCTTTTTTGTTCAAAAAACCTCGGTGCAGATGAATCAGCTATTACCGGTGAATCCGTACCTGTAGAAAAACATACGGACCCGATTAAAGGAGATCAGATTATTGCTGATCAAAAATGTATGCTGTTTAGCGGTACTTTTATCGCCAGGGGTATGGGGTCCGGNNCAGATAGCAGAACTGATAACTAAGACCGAGAAGATCATCACACCACTAACAGTGAAGTTGAACGACTTCACCAGGATTCTTGTTATTGTAATACTCTTTATCACAGCTCTTAATTTTATTCTGGCATTATGGTTCGGATATGATCTATCTGTTGCCTTTAGTGGGTCAGTCTCTCTGGCAGTAGCTGCAATACCTGAAGGACTACCTGCTGTGGTAACTATGGCTCTGGCCATAGGTGTGACCGCAATGGCACGCAGAAATGCGATCGTAAAACGATTACCTGCTGCAGAAACCCTTGGTTGTACCACTGTCATAGGGTCAGATAAGACAGGAACGCTTACCAAGAACCAGATGACAGTATCACGGATATACAGCGGTGGTA
>MZXQ01000158.1:1037-1372 GCA_002926195.1 Candidatus Methanomarinus sp. HR1
TGCAATAATGCCAGTTTTACTAAAGAAGATAGTAATACGGTAATTGGAGATCCGACTGAAGCTGCACTATTAATCTCTGCTAAAAAAGCAGGTATGACCGAATCCTTACAACAATTAGATGAGATACCTTTCGAATCAGAACAGCAGTTTATGGCTACTTTGAATGAGGAGAATGGAGAGAATGTCATATATGCTAAAGGGTCACCTGAGCGGATTTATAAGATGTGCAAAAACCAGATGATCAAAGGTAATACAGAATCTTTGCGCAAAGACGAGATCCGCGAAAATGTCAATGAAATGGCCAAAGAAGCACTCAGATTACTTGCCATGGCATA
>MZXQ01000158.1:1383-1519 GCA_002926195.1 Candidatus Methanomarinus sp. HR1
GGTATCCAGGGGATGATCGACCCACCCAGAGATGAAGTAATTGAAGCAATAAAAAAATGCCAGAATGCAGGCATACGGGTTGTAATGATAACAGGTGACTATGTAAAAACAGCAAAAGCTATAGCCAGCCAACTGG
>MZXQ01000158.1:1564-1952 GCA_002926195.1 Candidatus Methanomarinus sp. HR1
TGAGCATAAGTTCAGAATAACCAGGGCACTGCAGAAACATGGACATGTTGTTGCTGTTACCGGTGATGGTGTTAATGATGCACCTGCATTAAAAGCAGCAGATATCGGAATTGCTATGGGGATCTCAGGAACTGAAGTGAGTAAGGAGGCAGCTGATATGATCCTTACTGATGATAATTTCTCAACTATTGTATCTGCAGTTGAAGAGGGAAGATATGTTTATGATAATATTAAAAAAGTGATCATGTTCTTACTTCCGACAAACGGTGGACAGGCACTGCTTATTCTGGGGGCTATACTGCTGGCGCCTTTTATTGGGCTCTTCCGGGAGCAACTTCCTCTTGAACCTGTACAGATATTATGGATCAATCTGATTGCTGCAGTAGCA
>MZXQ01000014.1:0-8630 GCA_002926195.1 Candidatus Methanomarinus sp. HR1
TTAGATAAGTACTTAGTTCCAAATATAGAATATTCATAAGATATATTTGGTCTATAATTCCCTCTACCACCCACAACTTCTGATGAGATGACTTTTCCATGAGTTTCAAGCCAATTTCGGCTAGATATAGCCTTTTTCAGTTCTTTCACCCCTATTATTGATACCCATGCTCCACAAAATAAAAATATTAAACCAATAATGCCTGTAGTTTTACTGGCCGGTTTTCTTATTTTAATTTCTCCTGTTTCGCTCCTATTTACCGCTATTCTTTTATTTTCTTTTAATTGAGGGTTATCTGGTTCAATATCAATTGCCTTATCATATACTTCAATTGCATCACTATAATTGCCATGTTCATAGAGGCGACGATCACCTTCACTAATCCATTCAGTATATGTTTCTGCACATGTCAAATTTGAAGAAACCAATACAATTAAAGTTAAAATGAAGATTCCCGTTGAAAATTGACCCCCTTTTTCCACCAATTTTGACCCCCCTTCTATATGACTTTAGATACCTTTTATGTTTACTATGTTTTCTGACATGAAACAAGATTATTTTTCAAGGCAATAAATCCTTAATTTGAAGCTTTCGCATTTTTCAAAAGACAGTTACAACACTTAAAGCTCCGAATTTAAAAATGTTTTATTCATTTTACCGGGTTCTGTATAAAGTATTAACTCTTCTTTAATATCTTCTTTATATGGTATATCCAGGGTAAGCCTTAACAAAAAAGTCCCATGCCCTTCGATTAAAAAAGGAATATTAAGTTTTTTATTTAAAATCATTGGAGAAAAAATTTCATAGTTGGATACCACAACTATAGATTCTTCCAAGAACTTATATTCAAATTCCACGCTTTGTTTAGATTCTATAATTTTTTTATAAATATTTTTATCTTTATCACCAATCAGCTCAATCTTTGCTTTTCTTGCTTTTGTTAAATTCCCGGGTATGTATAAAGAACCTTTAAATCCATTACTTGTTTTGTAAACACTTAATTCTGCATAATCGCCTTCATAGGTAGCAGTAATTTTCTTCTGTGAAAACGAAACTGAATAAATTGGTTTAGAATAGAGGATAATATCGTTTCTGAATCTTTCATCACAAATGATGATTCCCGGCATATAAATTTTTCCTTCTCCAAAAGGATTTACTACCATTAAAAAAGGCTCGTTTTTAAGTTCGAATTCCATCTTTTCCTCTTTATTGGTTGAAATGAACTTTCTATCAACTTTATAATAATCTGTATTACTTCCAGTAACTCTGTATCCTTTAACTTCAAAAAACCCCTCTTCGAATTTTAAAGGTATTGAAAAATAAATTTTATCTTCTTTAATATCCAAGAATTGAAAAATTGATTTAATTTTTCCTTCAGTTCTACTGGTTTTAAGGATATTCTTTATTAATCTTATAATCATAGAAGAAAATCCAAATAAAATAAACAAAATAATTAATAACTTTATAATATTATCATTAGCAATCCCTTCTTGCAGTAAGTCAGGAATAAAAATAATTAAAGTTACCACTATAATTAGTGTTAAAAAACCAAAGAAAATAAATAAAAGTAAATATATTATTTTATTTTTTATCCCTGAATCTACACTTTCATAAATAACTTTCATTCTAATCCCAACTCACACCAATTTTTACATTTATTTCTAAATCTATAAATAGGTTGTCAAATCCATTAATTTTATTGAGTTAGATTAATTTTGTCCCAAGGCTGATACTACCGTAAACTATTTATATGATCTACCATAACTATAGGTTACTAACCTAATGTTAGTAAATATCAAACAAAAGGATATTTTAGTCTATGGAATCAGCACAACTCCTCGATATTTTAGGAAACAAGAATCGGAGAATGATCCTCCAGCTACTTGCGTCCAGACCTTATTATACCAGTGAAATATCAGATCGTATAGGGGTCGGACAAAAAGCAGTCCTGGATCATCTGGGACTGCTTGAGAAAAGCGGACTGATAAGATCAAAGACAGGCGAACAACGACGCAAATACTATCACATTACAGAGAACCTCAAATTGGAAGTATTTGTATCACCGTATTCCTATACGGTTGAGACCAGCGTAGTAATACAACAGCCATCAACACAAAAAGATCAAAAGCAGCCTTCTGACCAGACTGGAGGATCACAATCCATTGAAATATTGAAGCAATTGAATAAATACCTATTCCAGCTTGAATCAAAACGACGTCAAATGGTGAAGAAACAGAGCAATATTGAAGGAGAAATGATTGATATCATGTCTAAGTGTATTGACATGATACATGAAACCGCTCAAAATAATCTTGAAACTGATATCATGATAGAACTACTCAAACATCCACAAGACAGACGCAGTCTGTCAATGCACCTGGATCTCCCTGAATATTACATAGAAGAACATATACAGTCCTTGATAGATCAGCAAATCATCATTGAACGAGATAAAGATAATACGAGAATAATGAGTTTATTATAAAAGAACAAAATCCTCCCTTCGGTCGGATTTTCTTGACTGAAGCTTCGGAGAAGCTGAAGACTAAAAGATTCGTAGAATCTTCGTCCTACATTCCATAGGAATGGGGGTATACTTGATATACTACAAAAAGATATATTTATCATAAATATAAATAAAATAATAAAGAATAGGAGAAGATTTTATGGTCAAAGAACTGGCGTTCATAGTTACCGAATCACATCACCGTGATGTGGGACGCGATAAAGCGAGAATAGAACGGGAAAAAATGGAAATGCTGGGTCTGGTGAGCGGTGACTATATTGAGATCGTCGGGAAAGAGGTCACTTATGCTATTGTATGGCCAGCCTATCCTGAAGACAGAGGCAAGAATCTCTTAAGGATAGATGGAAATATACGTAACAATGCCAGAGTAAGCCTGGATGATAAAGTAATAGTCAAAAAAACAGAAGTGAAAGAGGCAAAGCGAGTTACACTGGCACCTACACAGCGAGTCAGATTGGTAGGAGGAGCTCAATACCTTCACAGACTGCTGGAAGGCCGTCCGATAAAGAAGAGACAACAGATCAGGGTTGAAGCAGTTAGTAATCCATTGAATTATATAGTAATGATGACAAAGCCAACAGGGCCGGTATTTGTAGGAAAGAATACAGTTATTACAGTCAAGGAAGAAGTAGTAGACCAGAGTGAACTTCAAAGTTCACCGAAAACCACATATGAAGATATCGGAGGTTTGAGGCGTGAAATCGATCATGTCAGAGAAATGATCGAACTTCCTTTGCGCCATCCGGAACTATTTCATAAACTTGGTATCGATCCACCCAAAGGAGTACTGCTTCACGGACCGCCGGGAACAGGTAAAACCCTAATAGCTAAGGCTGTTGCTAACGAAACGGATGCTAATTTCATTTCCATAAGCGGTCCTGAGATCGTATCGAAATATTATGGTGAAAGTGAGAAACATTTAAGGGACTTATTTAATGAGGCGGAAAAGAACGCCCCATCGATTATATTCATTGATGAGATCGATAGTATAGCACCCAAACGAGGTGAGGTTACCGGGGAAGTAGAACGACGTGTAGTAGCTCAACTCCTCAGTCTCATGGACGGTTTGAAAACCAGGGGTGAGGTCGTAGTGATCGCAGCCACCAACAGGCCCNNGAGATAGGTATCCCTGATATGAACGGAAGACTGGAGATACTTCAGGTACATACCCGAGGTATGCCTCTGACTGATGAACTTAGAGGAGATAATGATACTAAAGGTAAATTAAAAAAGGTTTCAGATCGTACTCATGGATTTGTTGGAGCAGATCTGGCGTCTTTATGCAAAGAAGCTGCCATGCATGCATTAAGAAAGATCCTTCCTGAGATCAAGATCGATGAGGAGATCCCTGTGGAAGTCAGAGATAAACTGGAAATTACTACAGAGGATTTTGAAGAGGCATTAAAGAATATTGAACCCTCTGCAATGAGAGAAGTATTTTTTGAAGTACCCCAGGTAAAGTGGGATGATATTGGAGGACTTGAAGCTATCAAACAAGAACTTGTTGAAGCTGTCGAATGGCCGATTAAATACCCCGAAGCATTTGAAGCTATTAATTCAAAACCACCTAAAGGCATTATGCTCTTCGGACCGCCTGGTACCGGTAAGACCATGCTGGCCAAGGCAACAGCTAATGAGAGCGAAGCCAACTTTATCAGCATCAAAGGCCCTGAACTATTAAGTAAGTATGTGGGCGAAAGTGAAAAAGCTGTACGTGAGGTGTTCAGAAAAGCCAGACAGGCCAGTCCTGCTATAATCTTCTTTGATGAGATTGATAGTATTGCACCTGCCAGAGGTACTGGTTTTGATAGTCGTGTTGTCGAACGTGTTATCAGCCAGATACTAACTGAAATGGATGGCATGGAAGAACTTAAGGATGTTTTGATAATAGCAGCTACCAATAGACCGGACCTGATCGATCCTGCACTCCTGCGACCAGGACGGCTGGACAGGATGATATATATCACGGTCCCGGATACTAAAGCCAGAAAAGAGATATTTAAGATCCATCTACAGGGTAAGCCAATAAACAGGAATGTGGATGTTAATGAGCTTGTAAGAATGACAGATGGTTATGTCGGAGCTGATATAGAAGCAATTTGCCGTGAAGCGTCTATCATGGCTCTAAGAGAGTTGATCACACCAGGTATGGACCGGGAGAGATGCAGGGAGCTTTCCGGAAATATTGTGATCACAATGGATCATTTCGATAGGGCTCTAACCCGTATAAGGCCAACTATTTCAAGAGGTAAACTCCAGGATTATGAAAAGATCGCCCAGGATTTCTCCCAGTATGCCACTATTGGTGAAAAGGATGACGGCGATGACAAATTGAAGATATATGCATAAAAAAGGTATCCGCTTCAAATGATAAACAATGATTAATTCGGATTTTAAGGTGATAACAATGACAGATAGAGATAAAAGAAACAATATGGATGATATATTTGAAGAAATTACTGAGATGATAGAACATTTATTAGAATCAGGATTTAATCCTGATACGCAGGGCATGGACAAACCACTTGTCTGGGGTATTTCTATGGCCCAGAGAGGAAATGAACCACCCCGGATCAAAGAGTTCGGTAATATGAATATGAGAGAGTTTCTGGGATCAATGGGAGAACCTCAACCTGATATTAGAATAGAACCGAGTGCCAGTAAGTCTATGGTTGATATACTCCAGGCAGATGACGCTCTTCATGTGATCATAGAGGTGCCTGGCATTAATAAGGAGGATATTAAGGTTGATCTTGCAGGAGATATTCTAAATATTAATGCACAGGGCAATGACAGAAAGTATTCGGAACAAATCGAACTGCCTGTCAAGGTACTTTCTGATCAGATAAAGGCGACGTACAAGAACGGTGTACTTGAAGTGATCTTCATGTATGATCGATCTAATCAAAAATCAATAAAAATCGAATAAAAAAAGGTAACTGTTCAGCTTTACATAAACGTCATCGGTCGGATAGATAGTCCGATAAATGTATTGGCAGAGAAATAAATAAATAAATAGTTTTTCGACATCGTCATCCTGTTTAAAGGATGGCTGAACAGTTACTAAAAAAATATATTTTTCTTTAAATTAAACGTTGAGCGGAAGGGGAGTGGGGGTTGGTGTTTAAAATAGATTCCCGCTCAACGACAATTTATAATGAGCAATAATATATAAATACCTTTTGTTTTAGAACAGAAAGTAAAATATATATATTATGTATTTATAAAATTTTTAATGTATAAAATTTTATTCTGTTCTGTTTACATATGTCTCTGTTCATTACATGCATTTTCATCTGTAGCTTCTTCAAGCAGTCCATTCTCCCATGCATTAATTGCATCCGTAATAGTTCCGGATACACCGACAAATACATTGATCCCGTATTGTTCAAATAGATGAACTGCCTTTGGCCCAAGTCCGGAACAAAGCATTATGTTAGCCCCTTCTTTTGATATAAAATCAGGAGGCAATCCTGTGCCACCCATATGTTCACCTGTATTTTGAACCACAGTAATCTCTTTTGTTTCAGTATCCATCATAGTATATGTGGGTGCCCTGCCAAAATGCTGAGCTACCATATCATCCAAACCGCCTTCANNTCACTTAGAGTTAGTAACACTATTCTCTATCTTTGTAACGATATCTTTGAATATTATTGCGGCTTCTGATTTTGGGTTTGCCAGGATAAAAGGCTTTCCATTGTCACAATTTAGAACGATCTGTGGGTCTATAGGGATTTTTCCAAGGAAAGGAATGCCTAATTCATTGGCTGTTTGTTCTCCTCCGCCTGTTTTAAATAGATCAATTGATTCACCACAATTAGGACAGACAAATCCGCTCATATTTTCAATGATTCCTACCACATGCATTTTGATAGCGACCGCAAAACCGACAGCTTTTCTAGAATCAAGTAGTGCAACGTCCTGAGGTGTGGTCACTACCACTGCACCATCAATATCAGGGATTAGCTGTGCAATACTTAGAGGTTCATCACCAGTGCCCGGAGGCAGATCGATAATTAGATAGTCTAATTCACCCCAGTATACCTCTTCTAAGAATTGTCTGATCGCACCCATTTTCATAGGACCTCTCCAGATAACCGGAGTATCTCTGTCTGCGAGGAACATACCCATGGATATGACCTTAAGGTGTGGCGTGGCTTCCATTGGAAAAATGCCTTTTTCATCACCTTTCACCTCACCTTCTTCGAGGTCCAGCATCTTAAGAGTGCTCGGACCGTGAATATCTGCATCCAGAAGCCCGACATTAGCACCGCGCATTGCCAGGTCAAAAGCAAGATTAACGGATACCATACTCTTTCCGACGCCTCCTTTTCCGCTCATAACTGCAATCTTGTGTTTGATCTTACTTAAGTTCTCATTCAGTTTTGTGTTATCTATGGGTTTTTCATTTGTGTTCATAGTAATTCACTCAATGGCATGTCATTGAATTAATTTAAAATAGGTTTTGTCCCGTATATATACGGGATACAATCTTAACACCAAACCATTAAAGTCCAGAATTTTGATACTGCCGGAAACATCACAGGTCTTGTTGGCATTGCTCTTATTTTTGTTGATATATACAATTTTTCCTGTCACCTGTTTTATCAAAATAATCAAAATGTTCAAGCCATAATGGATCACAAGGTCCATCTTTAACAAATCTGATAAATTGATTCAGCTGTTTAAGTGTTTTAGAAGAAACATGATGTTCGATCTGACAGGCATCAGAATCCGCAGTTTCTTCATCTACTCCGATGATCATGAAGAAATCTGCCAGTGTCTTATGTTTTATCATTAATTCTTGTGCCATTATTTTTCCTGAGTTACTCAGCTTTGCACCATGATATTGTTCATAGATTATGAGGTCCATTTCATGCAATTTGTGGAGCATTTCAGTAACACTCGGAGGCTTAATATTAAGTTCTGCTGCTATATCAGTCGTATGAGCGACTCCTTTTTCATTCTCTAATGAATAGATCACTTCAATATATTGTTCAATTGTGACACTTGTCAAAGTATTATACTCCCAGTAAAATTATACGCATGACCCCACCTACTATCAAGGCAGTAAATATCATTAATAATGTAGATCTGATCAGGTCTCTAATTCCCAGTTCACGAATAAGCACTACAAAAGTAGCTACACAAGGAAAATATATAGTCAATATAGTAACTGCAATAACAAGTTGCTGCGGACTCATATCAAGCGGAACGAGCATGCCGACTGCCACATCCTTTCTCAAGAACCCAATAAGTAACGCACCTGCTGCTGCTTGCGGCAGACCCCAGATGCCACTTACCACAGGGGATAAAATATCACCAAGTATGTCTATGATACCTGTAATATATAGGATATTTACTATTACCACTCCAAGAAAAACGAATGGTATGGCCTCTATTAAAAAACTTCTTACTCTCATCCATGTCTTTTTCATCACTGCTCTGCCGCTAGGCCTGTGATATGGAGGGATCTCACAAAAAAGCTCAGGGCTTTCACCTTTTATAATCCTTTTTAATAATAAACCCATTATTATATAAGTTACAGCAAGGGCGGTTATCACCATAAGTATATATTTTATTCCATAACTTCCCAGAATACCGAATATCATAGCTGTCTGGGCCATACACGGGACTGCAATCGATAATAGTGTAGCTGCAATGAACCGCATTTTTCTTGTTTCAAGTATACGGACTGATAAAGCTCCCGGAACATTACACCCCATCCCTAAAAACACAGATACTATGGCATAACCGTGCAGTCCGAATCTGTGAAAAATATTATCTACCAGAACAGATAAGCGCGGCAAGTAACCCGTATCTTCGATAAAGGATAAGCCAAGATAAAATGCAATAATATATGGCAACACCATTCCGAATGTAACGTAAAGACCTGTTGTCAGCAGGCCCATGGACTGAATATAATCTATTTGTCCGTCTATCAGTTTTCCAATAAGAATGTCATGGAGTATTCCCGGATAAAGCATATTGCTTAATGCCGTGACATATGGCATATACAGATCAAATAACGGATCAGATATATAAGTAATAAGGCCCTCCCCAATGAACCTGATAAAGGTAAAGGTCAATAACATTACAA
>MZXQ01000014.1:8636-12059 GCA_002926195.1 Candidatus Methanomarinus sp. HR1
ATATGACTCCATTTATCTTTTATCGGTTTTTTGGTCCTGATTTCTGGTTTTGTAGAAGAGGTGCAGATTTTCTTTAATCCGGACTGAAGTGCTTTTATTCCTTCACCTGTTAGTGCCACAGTAGGTACAACAGGTACTTCCAGCAGCTTTTCCAGTTTTTCTAAATTTATGGTTATGCCACTATGTTTTGTTTCATCCCACATATTCAGGACCACGATCATGGGAATATCGCGCTCTATTAGTTCAAGGGTCTGGTATAGGTTGCGTTCCAGGTTTGTTGCATCAACCACATTGATTATTATATCCCCTTCATCTACCATTCCTACAGCAACTTCCTCGGCTGTATTGGTTGGCTCAAGCGAATATACTCCGGGAACATCGATCAGTTCAGCCTTATGGCCACTTATACGCATGATCCCTTTGGTAAAATCGACAGTTGTACCAGGATAATTAGAAACTATTACATTTGCACCGGTCAGTCTGGAAAAGATCACACTTTTTCCAACATTGGGATTTCCCATTAACAGGATCTTTTTCATTCCGGGTGCATTCATCATGTGACCTCGACAATAACCTTTCTTGCCATTCCTCTGCCAAGTGCGGTTTTTCTTTTGTCAATGCTTATGACAATAGGTCCCCCAACAGGCTGTCTGGCTATTACTTCCACTATTTTTCCTTCACGTATTCCTCTTGATCTTAAGTTATTTTTAAAACCAATTCCACCATTAAATTTTTTAATCTTAGCTTTTTGTTTTGGTTGTAGGTCCAAAAGTATGAGGTCCAGATGTATCACCGCTTTGTTTTTAGGTTGTCCTAATTTATATATGATCCTATATATGATTTGTGTATTAAACAGTATATTTGAATTATTTTTTAAGTATCCACTTCAAAAAGTATGGGTAATTATCATTTAATTTGAAGTAGATACAATTTTACAACTTCACACAGATTTGAATTCACAAGGACTCTTTGATCGTAATAATAATACTGCTGCAATAATAGATACAATAAAGCTATAGAAAAATGTAGTTTCAGGACTGAAACACTCCCAGAGCAACCCGGCAATAAGACCTGCCGGCAGGGCAGCTAAACCAGTAGCTGCATGAAATGTGCCTAATGCTGTGGCCTTCAATTCCGGAGGGGTCAGATCAACAACAAAAGCTCTTTGAACACCATCTATCATTGCAAAAAAAAGTCCGTATAGCATAAATAGACAGATGATCCAGAAGAGGTTATAAGTAAGACTCAAACCAACAGATGTCAGGCCAAAAAGTAAATAACCTGATATGATTACAGGTTTTCTACCGAATTTATCAGAGATCATACCAGCAGGGACCGTGAAAATAGTGTAGATCAGGTAAAAAAGAATATACATCACTAAAGTCTTAGTAATATCCTGTCCAAAAATGTCCAGTGCACGTAACAATAGAAAAGCAACCCCAAAATGACCTAACGTAAATATTGTTGAAATAATTATAAATTTTTTCAATTCTGGAGTTAGAGCCTTGAAACTGATCCAAATGGATGCAACATTCTTAACAGGTACATCCTTTTTTTTTTCTTTGATAAACAGGACCAATAGAACAGCGATTATAGCCGGTATACCGGCCAGTAAGAATATATCTCTAATATCAAGAAAAAACAGTAGGATCAAAGCCATTACAGCTCCCAGAACTGAACCGAATCCATCCATAGCTCTATGGATGCCATAGGCTTTGCCCATCACGCCAGTATCACATGATTCAGCTACAATAGCATCTCGAGGTGCATTTCTTATACCTTTTCCTATTCTCTCAGCAATCCTGATTACCAGTACGCTCTGCCACACATAAGAAAAGGCAAATAAAGGCTTCATCAATCCGGAAAGTCCGTAACCAATAAAAACAAAGGGTTTCCTTTTTTTTATTCTATCAGACCAGTAACCTGAAAAAACTTTCAGTAGACTGGCAGTGGTTTCAGCACAACCTTCGACCAGACCTACAACTATTGGACTGGCACCCAGGGTTGTTGATAAAAATAACGGAATTAACGGGAATACCATCTGACTGCTCAAATCAGTGAACAAACTGACAAAACCGAGGATAATAATGTTGGTACCAATACCTTTCATCATATTTGCTTTAATACTGACCATAGACTTTCACAGTATCCTGAAGTAGATATCTTTTACTGTAAATATCTTTTCCTGTATATATTTCCATAGAAAAAATACAACTTAAAAGGTTTAATTTATATATTAGCAGGATATACACTCACTAACGATTTGAAGCTATGCTGATAATTGTACTTTCAGCAGCATAGATACAAACAATTGCTGAGATTGCAGGATAGGATAGTTGATTATCGAAAAATAAGGATGTGTAATATTGTATAAGAATTTAGATAGAAGTTCTCCCGTAGAAGTAGGAGAGACTTACGAAGTAACCATTGAAGACATTGCAAAAGAAGGCGATGGAATCGCTAGAGTAAAAGGTTTTGTTATTTTTGTACCCAATACGGTAGTAGGTGAAGATGTATCGATTAAAATTAGTAAGATAATGCGCAATTTTGCATTTGCAGAAAAAGTAGAGGAATAAAATCTAAGTTTAATCATGAATGTCATCAATCCTTGGGAATATACTTCTACAGTAGATTACCAAAGGCTCTTTGATGACTTTGGTATTTCAAGGTTCGATGAACTACTTAAGCGTATCAAGTATCCTCACAGATACATGCGCAGGGGTATCATCTTCGGACACCGCAGCTATGATTCGATAGTGGATGCTATGAATTCAGGAAAGCCTTTCAGTGCTATGAGTGGATTCATGCCTTCAGGCCGCGTCCATCTTGGACACAAGATGGTAATGGAGGAGATTATCTGGCACCAGCAGCATGGTGGTACTGTGTTTATGGCAGTGGCAGATATGGAAGCTCATAGCGTGCGTGGAATTTCATGGAAGGAATGCAGACGTATTGGTGTAGAAGAATATATCTTAAGCCTCATTGCCCTGGGTTTTAAACCGGAAGGAGGCCACATCTATTTCCAGTCCACCAGTCCCCAGGTGAAGGACCTGGCATTCGAACTGGGTATTAAAGCAAACTTTTCAGAACTTAGTGCAATTTACGGGTTCAATGGCGAGACAAATATCGCTCATATGGTTTCAGCCACATTGCAAAGTGCTGATATCCTGCACCCACAGCTTAAGGAGTTCGGCGGCCCCCGTCCAGTAGTGATTCCAGTGGGCGCTGACCAGGACCCTCATATCAGATTAACCAGAGGGCTGGCTGATAAAATGAACATGTTCGATATTAATGTTTTTAGTCGAGATGATCCACCTCAGACATTTAAAGATAATCCATCTGAATCACAAGAATTTACTAATAAATCTAAGAAAACAGTAAATTTTGTAAGTGTTTATTTAAAATTGCCAGCAGAACAGATAG
>MZXQ01000157.1:0-3487 GCA_002926195.1 Candidatus Methanomarinus sp. HR1
ATCCCTGTAAACGCCACGAACGTGCCGATCAATGTTAGCATGATCATTAACAGCGTAGGTCCGAAACTCAGACTTTCGCCCATGTTAAAATCTCTAAGAAAACCTAAACCCAGTCCAATTCCCAGTCCCGCAGCTATGATCCCCGGGGCAGTAAAATAATACAGCGGTCTGTTAAATTCCATATCCCGTAATATCTTCACCAGCACCCCCACACCATGACTTACCGGGTTCTCGGTTGAACAATCAACATCATACCGAACACCGATGTCCACTTCATCGATTCTCAGATTAGATTTGGCAGCATCGGCAAGCATTTCACTTTCAATACCAAAACCACTTTGTTTGAACCTGAATGCAGATGCCACATTTATTGAATATGCCCTAAATCCACTCTGTGTGTCAGTAATCTTGGTCCCGCTATTTAAATTTGTAGCTTTATCCAGCACAGTCTGGCCCACTCTGCGGTAAGCAGGAGTATTTTTACCATTACCATTCATGTACCGGCTGCCGTTCACCATATCTGCCCTTCCGAAGAGGATAGGAGCAATAAGTTTGGGTATATCTGCCGGATTGTGCTGACCATCGCCATCCAATGTTACAATAATGGCGGNNTTCACGGTATGACAGATCACTTCCGCTCCAGCCATCATTGCTATCCTGGCCGTGCAATCGCTGCTGCCGTCGTCGATGACAATAACCCGGTCAGTATGTTCTCTAGTTCGAAGTACCATGCTGCCAATAGAAACCTCTTCATTATATGCCGGAAGCAGTGCAACGATCTTGCTATTTTGCTGTTTTATTGGACTAATACCAGTCTTAGATGAATCACTTTGAAGTATATTTCCAATTACTTCAAGCTTTACTTCCCCCGCTTCAGAAAAAAGCAATTTTTCTTTTCCCAAAGCATTTCCAATTCCCATTTTATTATTGGTCATTTTTATTGAAACATGCTTAACATAATATGAAAATATACAATGTCTAAATTTTTATTATGATAATGCTATAAATATATTTCGATTTCAACAGTATCTCCGAAAAACTTTTCATTTCCCTCCAATTCCCGAGTAAGTTTTAACCAACTTGATTTTGATTTAATGTATCCCATTCATATTAAATGTCAGTTTTTCATATTGCATATTAACAATTATTATACATACTATTCTTCTACCACACTTACCCATAAATGAAGATCCCGATAGGGTTGTGTATAATTATATTCTTTATAAAGTAAAAACTCCAGTTTCATATCTTCCCCCTCCTTATAAAGTATAAATGTGAAATTTCGCTCCATGGTCTGATTATGCTCCAGTGTTATTTTTTTCCAGTAATCCGGTAATTCAAGTGACTCGTTATCCAGAAGTACCTCCATGGAATAATTAACTCCTTGATATTCGTGGTTTACAATACCTACGATCACAGTATCGGATTCACCAGAAATGATCTGTGTGGGATAATCATCTGCCATTCCACCCTCCCCTAATAAATAGAACTCAGTGAACTTCTCACCTTGCTTTGGTGTAACTATTACATACAACACCATCATAATTGAAACTACAATAGAGATTGCCAAAATAACTGTCAATATCTTATCTGTAGTAGATCTGTGGTTCGAAAATATCTCATTATGTACTGAATGATAAAAAGCCATAAAAGGAACAGTAAATACCTCGCTATCAGGTAGAACACTGCGTCTTTTAACAGCCACAGCACACATGATCAGTGTAAAGATATCCAGAGTTATAAGTATAGAGTTTAATCTAATACCCAATGGCGTGTAATAAAGTGCCAGACCCAGTAAAGGTACTACAGCTATACTAAGTCCGAGACTCAGTGCCAGGCGCTTGATCCCGTTGAGATCATTCTTACGGGGAAATAGAGCAGCTATTAATGCATATCCCGATAAGAATATTACCATAGGCAGGCCCACTATTGTACGTACAGAAGTAGTACTTAACGGCGGGACCAGGACAAATATAGAGGTTATTAAGACAAGAAAAATGATAATACCGATATCAGTAGGAATCTTTCTTTTATAAAACACATTTTATTATAATAACTTCAGAGTATTTATATATATACATATATTTTTTCATAAATCAATTTCATCAATAAAATCTAAAATTATTTCATATTTTTCAAGAAATGGGAATATCAATCTTTTGCATCTTCGCTAATTCATGTGGATAATTGGAAATTCATTTTCATTCAATTCTTCACATTATTTCCTAACACCATTGTTATTATCCGTCTGATTTTTTCCCCTGCCTTCCCGTCTCCGAATGGATTATCCCACGTTCGTTCCTTTTGGATCATGATCCTGGCACAATCCAAAATCCTCCAGGGTTCGGTCCTCGCAAGCACATTAGCACCAACCTCAATAGTCTCCGGCCTTTCAGTATTACTCCGAAGTGTTACACAAGGCACTCCTAAGATGCAGCTCTCCTCCTGCACACCGCCTGAGTCAGTTAATATCAATCCTGCATTCTTCTCAAGCTGTAAAAAGCTCATAAAATCCACGGGTTCTATAAATTGAACATTGCCATTTGTGCTTATTCCGAATTCCCGGATCCTCTTTAGTGAACGGGGATGAACGGGATAAATAACTGGCATATCAAATTCCCTGGCCAGGCACTCCAGCCCCTTTAAAATTCCTGTTAATCTAATCCGGTCATCCACATTCTCCTGCCTGTGAGCAGTTGTTAGTAAATATTCACCCGGTGCAATGTCCAGTTTATCCAGTATGGATGCTTTTTTTGCTGCGATTTCCACGTTTTGCCGGACCGCATCCACAATAGTGTTCCCTGTCACATAGACCATATCTGCCGGTATGCCTTCACCCAGCAGAATATTTCTGGCTCCTTTTGTCGGGGCGAACAAACAATCCGAACAGTGGTCTGCCAGCACCCTGTTAATCTCTTCAGGCATATTACGGTCATAACTGCGCAGTCCGGCCTCCACATGCCCCACCCAGATGTGCAGCTTTGAAGCAGCCAGTGCCCCGGCCAGTACCGTATTGGTATCACCCTGCACCAGCACGGTATCTGGCTTCTCTTTAATAAGCACCTTCTCAATGCCTGCCATAATTCTTCCGGTCTGCATGCTGTGGGTTCTTGAACCTACATCCAGATTATATCTTGCTTTTGGGAGTTCCAGCTGCTCGAAAAATACCCGGTCCATCTCGTAGGAATAATGCTGGCCAGTATGAAGGATGAAATAATCAAGGTTTTTTTGTTCGCATTCCCTGATAATAGGGGACATTTTAATTATCTCGGGCCTGGTACCCAGCACTATTGCAATACTCAACTTTTGTCAGCCCCGTCCATTTTAGATCCATTGATCAACCTCGACATCGAATGCAGTATGATCCCCGTAAAAGCCATAAAACATCCAAGCAATGTAAGCAGTATCATCAACAGCGTAGGCCCGAAAGACAGACTTGTCCCATAATAAAAATCCTCCAGCAACATCAATCCTATATACAAACCAA
>MZXQ01000157.1:3527-4778 GCA_002926195.1 Candidatus Methanomarinus sp. HR1
CAACACCTTAACCCCGTGGCTCACCGGATTCTGGCTGGAAGCACCCTCCACCTCATAATCGCAGTGTATCTCCACTTCCTCAACACTAAGATCACAATCATTAATCTGCATCAATATCTCAGATCCGGCCGACATATTATCACCACCAATCCTGATTCTATCAATAGCCTTTTTGCCGTAAGCCCTAAACCCGCTCTGGGTATCCGAAACATTGATCCCTCCCGTAAAATTAGTCGTTATATCCAGCACCTTCATCCCCACCTTCCTATATGCAGGAATACCCAAGGAAGTTATATTCCCGTTTAAAAATCTTGACCCGATGACCAGATCAGCTCCATTGTCCAGCGGCGCCAGCACACCGGGTATATCCCTGGGATCATGCTGGCCATCAGAATCAATGATCACCATCCTGTTTACGTTCATATCCCTCGCAGTTGCAAAACATCTCCTCAGAGCTGCGCCATAACCACGGTTTTGCGGATTGCGTATCACATAAGCACCCAGAGCTTCAGCGATCTCTGCAGTAGCATCTATACTCCCGTCATCTATTACTACTACTTTATCCACATGCTTCTTGCAGCCAAGTACCATCTTGGCTATATAGCGCTCTTCATTATATGCCGGCATTGCAGCAATAGTGTGAAAAATATTTATACCTCCTTATTTTTATTCTAGTCTATCCTTTTTATGTCCAAATTACATAGTTAATGGCCTATTATGAGATAATAAATGATAAGTAATGAATAATTACCAGCAATTCTCGCTAAGATTGTAAACGTATGCAGCTAAAGTGTCACTAATTTAGTATCCACTTGGAATATAGCAGGGAGCTTAAGGACATGGCAAGGTGATGTGAGTCCAACGGGGTCTTAGACCGTAGCATGGTATCAAACGGAGCTATGGGAACTCGGGAGGCCCAACGTGCTCTCCCTATTTTGGGAGTATGTGCTATCAAGCCTATAAACGGCAAGATACTGCAAATGGCATATTGGGAGTCGTGATCTTAGGATGAATTTGATTTTGACCCCCATCTACTGGTGGGTATAGCCTTTTAGACGAAACGGGAATAGCTGATCATGATACTATTTACCGGGTAGTCCATGGATTCCATCTGGATACAGGTCCCGGGAAAAAATATCAATATGAAAAGTTCAGCTTTGTAGTAGAGTTCTTAGTTCAAAAAGTAGGCACATCAGCACCTGATATATAAGATTTTTTCACAACATCTATGTGTGGTAATTATTCATTACT
>MZXQ01000157.1:4888-11450 GCA_002926195.1 Candidatus Methanomarinus sp. HR1
ATAGTCGATTACACCAGTTCTTAAAAGTACTTTCTGATAAACATGAAATACTGGTTTTGAGCATTAATGATTGGTGGAAGGCGAAGTGGGATGATCAATCAGAAGAATATAATAAAGATTTTGAAAATTCTCTCAGTAATATAAAGCAGATATATCTAACTGAAAAAAAAATAAGTCCAATACTTCAGGAAATATACTCAATCTCAACAGTTGGACAAGTTTTTAAAAAAATTGAAGGTTTTAATTTTAATGTACATTTTAATTATAATTCCCTGATTTCTGGATTTGTTGTCGCAAACAAGATGAATTCTATGGGAGTAAATACGATCTATGACATAGCTGATGATTTACCCGGGATGATTAAAACGTCACCACAGATAAACAAATTTTTAAGACCTATAGGTGGATTTATTGGAGATTTAACAGTGAAAAAAAACATTAAAATATCAACTAAAGTTACGTGCACAACTAATTTGTTGAGAGACTCATCTGGAATACCTTTAGATAAAGCAGAGATCATCCCTAATGGAGTTGATATAGAATTATTTAAAAAATATCAATCTGAGGAAATTAAAATAAAATTAGGTATAAATGATAATTTTATTGTGGGTTATGTCGGGGTTCTTAGAGAGTGGATAAATCTAAAACCTTTATTCATAGCAATGAAGAAATTAAATAATTTTAACATAAAAATGTTAATAGTAGGGGGAGGTGTTGGATATGAAGAGAATGTAAGATTAGCAAGAGATTGTGGTGTATTGAAAAATATCATATTTATTGGAACAATTCCCTATACTCAAATTCCAAAATATATTTCATGCATGGATGTATGTGTAATTCCATTCAAAATAGATACTGTTGCTCAGAATTCATTACCCCTTAAACTGTTTGAATATATGGCCTGTGAAAAGCCAGTAATTTCAACTAAAGTGAATGGCATAGTTGAGAATGTTGGGAATAGGATAATGTATGCTTCTAATAGTACAGAGTATTATAATAAAATAATTGAACTTTATAAAAATGAGGAATTGCGAAATATAATGGGACGAAATGGTAGAAAATTTGTTTTTGAAAACTACAACTGGTCAAATATTTGTACAAATTTAGAAAAAATACTGACAGAAGCGGGAGATTAGATGAGAATATATTTACTGAATCCTCCTTTTTTGCCTAATTTTGTTAGATGTGGCAGATGGCAAGGCGCTACTGCGAGAAGTGGAGGTTTAGACTATCCAAAGTGGCTTGCTTATGCTACTGGAATTTTGGAAAAATCTCATGAAGTAAGATTGGTTGACGCTCCTGCTATGAAGTTGAATAAAGAAGATATAATAACAGATGCAACGAAATACCAACCTGATTTGGTAATAGTAGAAAGTAACTTCTCAAGTTTGAGCAATGATATTTCTGTTGCTGCGTCTCTAAAGGATTCTACAAAATCAAAAACTGTGTTTGTTGGACCACCAGCATCACAATTTTCCCGGCAAATATTACAAAACGATGGGATAGATATAGTAGCAAGGTACGAGTATGATTTTACATTAAAAGATATTGCTGAAGCTATAGAAGCTGGAGACGAATTAGTAGAAGTAAAAGGTATTTCATATAAAAAAAATGGGAAGACCTTCCATAATCAAGATAGGGAATTCAGTAATTCTGAAGATCTGGATAAAATGCCTTTTGTATCTGAAATATATAATAAACATCTCAATATACGAGATTATTTTTTAAGCCAATCACTTTATCCGGAAATTCAGATATTTACCGGGCGTGGCTGTCCTAACAAATGTACTTTTTGCTCATGGCCGGTTACTCTGATGGGTAAAAAATATCGGTCAAGAAGTGCTGAAAACATTGCAGATGAATTTGAATATGTTCAAGAAGAACTTCCGGAAGTCAAAGAGATTTTTATTGAAGATGATACATTCACAATAAACAAGAAATTAGTGAAAGCGTTTTGTGAAGAGGTAAAAAGAAGAAAAATTGATGTTGCATGGTCATGCAATGCACGAGCAAATCTTGACTATACCACAATGAAAGCGATGAAAGATGCTGGTTGCAGGCTTCTCATTGTTGGATATGAGTCAGGTTGTGATGACATGCTTCAAAACATAAAAAAAGGTGTTAACACTGAACAGATGAAGGCATTTACCAAGGAAGCGAAAAAGGCTCGATTGATGATTCACGGAGATTTTATCATTGGTTTGCCTGGGGAAACCAAAGAAACTGCAGATAAAACCTTGAAATTTATTAAGGAATTGAAACCAAATATATTGCAAGTTGCAGTAGCTACGCCGATCCCAGGAACTGAATTTTATGATTGGGTTAAAAAAAATGGGTTTATGCTTGTTGATAATTTAGAAGAAAGTATTGATGAGAACGGTTATCAAAAATGTATTATCTCATACCCTGAATTTACCAAAGATAATATAGAAAATTATGTGGATAGAGCATTAAAGGAATATTATCTGAATCCTTCTTATATTCCAGTAGCTATGAGCAATGTTCTTAGGAAAAATGGATTTCACGAATTGAAAGGGATTGTTAGTTCTGCAATTAAGTTTCTTAATTACATTGGGAGGGGAAAATGAAGAATTGTTTGCTGAAGGAAGATTTTATGTAATTTAAGGGAGATATCATGAAGGAAAAATATTATTCAATACATGACACAATAACAATCATTTTAAAAGATTATAGAACCTTACCGGCACGTAATATAAGTTTATTTGAAAAAGATTATAAGTACTTTTGCAAACCTAATATAAATCAGAATAAAATAGATTTAACAATTGAAATCGGCAAATTTTCTCCAAAAAAAAACTGTAAGATTATAGAAAAAGATATTTATAAAATAAAAAAAAGCTATCTTTTCAGAGAGTCTTCATACAAAATTGCAAAATATCGTTTTGAATTTTCAAATTTTGAAAAAAATGAAACTCCAATTTTGCTTCGTATCCATCCAAATCTTCCCGCTAATCGCGTTATTCATATGCAAATTATAGACTTCGTAGTCTATTTACTATTGAATCGTAATGGATATCCGGCGCTACATGCATCTTCTGCAAGTAAAGATGGTGACGCAATATTGTTTACTGGCCCGGGTGGTTCAGGGAAAACCTCATTTTCACTTTTTAGCTTGAAAAATGGTTTTGATTTTATGGGAGATGATCGGATTATTCTAAATAATGGAATGGTTTTTGGATTCCCTGAATGTGTTGGATTTAAACGCGCAAATTCTCAATATGTAGCAAATATTATTGATAAAAAATCTAAAATGAAATTATTAATAAACGACTTAATTAATAGGTTCAGTTTAGGATATATAGATGGAGTTTATTATTTAGAAGCTAAAAATGTTTTTCCGCAACGTATACAGGATAGTTCCCATCTTAAGACAGTAGTTTGTTTACAACCGAGTAAAAAATTTCAAATATCTGAGATTGATGCTGATACAGTTATTAATAAATTATATGTCAATCAAATTTTTGAAAACCGAAGGTTTCAGCGACATATAGATATATATTCTACAATTTATCCTGACAACGAATTAGTTGAGCATCATAACATATATATGAAAAACCTAAAAGATAACATTCCAAAGAACCTTGAAGCTTATGAAGTTAGATTAGGTCCGAATGATTATAATCTTGTTAATGAGTGGTTAGAAAAAAAAATTTTTTGGTGAGTGATATGCAATTTACAGAACCTGAACGGTATAAATTTATTCAGCACTATGATTTACATGGAATTATGAAATTTCAGGTTAGATATAATAATAAGAAGAATTTGATTTATAGTTACAATTTTCCTTATTCTTATTTTAAGGTGGATCATGTTGATAATCCCTCCATTATCTTGAATATTGCGCCTTTTAAACCAAATAATGAAGAATGTGATGTTGTTTTCCATAAATATTATATTAAAAAAAATTATTTATACTTTAAAGAACAACATGGATTTTTTTCGTGGCATGTTGAATTTCAGGGAATCGGCAAGGAAAAAACAATTATTAATTTTTATTGGAATCGTTTGCCTCCCAAGGCATTATTTTCGCCATATTACTTTCCACAGATTGCATATATGGAACCTTTAGTGGATCTAAAATTGGCTGAAAGAGGATACTGCCTATTACACTCTGCTGCTGTTTCTCATGAGAAAAAAGCAATATTATTCGCAGGTCGCAGTGGAGCTTCAAAAAGGACTATTGCAGCATATTATCTTAATAAAATGGATTATTCTTTTATAGGCGATGACAAGGTTATAATCAAAGATGGAAATGTTTTCAGTTACCCTACGAACATTGCCGTATGTAATTATTCATTCAAACGTGATTATACAAAAAAGCTAAGTAGTTTACTTGAAAAGGTGAAAACTGTTCATTATTTACATAAAATGAAGGATAAATTAATTTTTGAATTTGGATTGGAAGATAAAGCATCTATTCATTCCGTAAATATTCTGAGCAAATTTCAGGAAATTGAAGAACCATTAATCTGTCCTAAAAAGCGCGAAGAAGTAATCTCTTCTTTAATTAATAACAACCTTGCTGAATTTACTCCGGATTTCTACAATTCTCTAGTTGCTTATTCTTATATATTTCCTGAATCTCTCAATTCATCTTATTCAAAACTTTTGAAAAAAAATCTGGATATTTCTTTAGATAATGATGTCAGGATGAACGAAATAATACTGGGCACAGATTATACAAAAAGGCAATTTGATACAAATGTAGGCGAATTTTTTAAATCTGAGATGATTGTATGAGGATATCGCAATGAAGATCATCTATATTCTTCCATATGACTGGGGTGGAATGCCACATTACACGGCAGAACTTGTGAATTCAACATCTGAATATGCTGATACAATTGTTTTAGGAAGTAAAGATATTCAAAGTGAATATTTTTCAAAGAATGTAGAAGTGATGAAAATATTTGATACACTATCCTTTTCAATAAATAACTTAAATACGGCATTTTCTTTTAAAAACATTTCAAGTTTTTTATCATTTAAAAATATTAAAATAATAGATAAAATTAAACCGGACATAATTCACTTAACAACCCCATTGATACCTCAGCTTTCTTTTTTCATATTCTTATATAAACTTGATAAAATATATCCCATTGTATTTACTAAACATGGTATATATTCGAACTCAGGTTTAAAAATAAAATTATTAGAAGAAAATATTATCAATCTTTCAGAGAGATTCGTCAAATTTAAGAAAATAATCGTACACACTAAAAACGATAAAGACGCATTAATTAAAGTTAAAAAAATTCATGCTGAAATGGTGACAATTATACCGCATGGCACATATACCTTCTTCAAAAGTAATAGTAATAGTAATAGAATTTCACCTCAAAAAAATTGTATTCTTTTTTTTGGTAATATAAGAAAATATAAGGGATTGGAATATCTTATCGAGGCAATTCCATTCATAGCTGAAGAAATACCTGATATAAAAGTTATAATTGCAGGGGAGGGTGATTTATCTCAATACCGTAATTTAATAAATGAAAGTAATAAATCGAGATTAGAGGTATACAATGAATTTGTTCCTGATGAACAAGTGTGTGAATTATTTCAACGAGCTGAGATAGTGGTGCTCCCATACTCAAAAATGAGCGGACAAAGCGGTATTCTCAATATAGCATACGCATTCGACAAACCAGTAGTAGCAAGTGATGTTGGTGGTTTTAACGAGCTTATCGAAGACGGTGAAACAGGCTACCTCGTGCCACCAAAAGACTCTAACGTTTTAGCAAAATCCATCATAAAAATTTTAAAAGATGAAACCCTTAAAAAGAAGATGGGAGACAATGTCCATAAAAAAGCACAAGAAATATCATGGGCTAACATAGGGAAAAAATATATTGAACTTTACATGGAAATTTGCAGAGATGGGGACTGAATGAGAATCCCTGATATATTTAAATTGAACGATTGGGAGAACAGGAAGTTTGTATTGGTTATCCTTTCAGTTTTATTGGTATATGATAATTTAGTTCTTTTGGACATCTTCCTATTTAAAATCCCGATACTACCGCAACTGCTTGGTTTTTTCATTCTTACATTTATCCCTGGTTTTATAATTCTCAAGATCTTAAAAATCCACAACCTTGATCGTATACTTAACATACTTTTAGTAATCGGGTTGAGTATGTTTTTTAACATTTTATTAGGTTTTATCTTAAATGAAATAAGTTTTATATTTAATTTTAAAACAATTTCTTCCATTTCCCTTTTTGTGACATATAATATTATTTTAGTAACATTGCTGCTTGTCTGTTTTTTTAGATATAATGAGTTTAATACAACAAATGAGAAATTAGAGATAAGTCTATCACAAATTAGTTTATTTCTTATATTGCCTTCTTGTGCTGTGTTAGGAGCTTATTTTATAAATCTTTATAATACAAATTACATAAATGTTTTACTCATAATAGCAATCTCATTAATGCCATTTTTGTTTAAATTTAAAAATCTTTATACTACGATAATATGGGTATCTGCTATTACAATACTTTTCAGCACGCAGTTAATATCAAATTATTTATGG
>MZXQ01000157.1:11547-11789 GCA_002926195.1 Candidatus Methanomarinus sp. HR1
ATCAATTTAATAACTCCAGGATAGCTTTTTTTTCTTCGTTTGTTTTTATGTTTTACTATGGATTCTTTAAAGATATGATAGACAAACAGTATATAGCAGAACTTTTTCTGATTCTTACCCTCATTGTGATAACTAATAAAGATTTAAAAGATAGAAAAGCCCTTCTGATACCTTTTTTATTTATGATACCCCTATCCCATTACGGTGTAAGCTACCTTCTTATGATAGCATTTCTTTTTATG
>MZXQ01000157.1:11936-12433 GCA_002926195.1 Candidatus Methanomarinus sp. HR1
ATTAATATTGCCTTAGTATTATTCATTTCAATTGGAATCATGAGATTATTAATTTCATTTTTAGAAAGAAAGAACATTATTAAAAATTATATATTTGGATTGATTGCAATTGCATTTAGTGTTTTTCTATTTTATCAAATATTTCAGACTCTCGGTTTAGCTATGGATAGAAGCCTACAAATAACGCTAACAGTTCTTTCACCTTTCGCCGTTTTAGGTTTCATGTGTTTGCCTTATGTGATTTATAAAAAATTATTTAGTATTAAACCAAGGGTAAAACAAATATCCCTGCTTTTCTCGCTATTTTTATTTATATTTTTCCTTTTTAGCTCAGGATTAGTTCACGAAATGTCAAAGGATCCTTTACCATATGCAATAGCTCTAAATAAAAATCCGGAATGGCATGTTTATTCTTCAACCGAGGTAGAAGGAGCAAAATGGATAAAAAATAATGGAAATGAAAATCATATAGCAATTTTAAGTCCCCATCATGATGT
>MZXQ01000157.1:12457-13057 GCA_002926195.1 Candidatus Methanomarinus sp. HR1
ATTCATACATCTTTACCGGAATAACAAATAATAATGATTCACAAGAATATCCATTTTATTCTGTCGTAATACCCGGGTCCAATAATATTTATAATTCCGGAGACAGCAAAATATATTTAAGCAATGATTATTCATGACAGAGAAAAAAAATTATTGATATTAAGCCATTCAATTTCAAATTGGTTATGTGGGCCCAACTATGAATGGAAAAAGGCATGATTATGGGATGTTCAAGGAGGAATTTCCGCCACTGTCTGTAGTATTTCCAGGAGATATGGCATTGTGGATGGATTTGGGATTTACCGGATTGGTAATATTATATTATCCAGTAACATTAATGATTTCAATATTTAGAGTTCTCGAAGGCGGTAATAGGGCCTTACTAGTTATTCACCTTGTTAAAATCAGGTATTAACTATGTACATGAAAGAATATAGAACAAGTATAATGATTCACGAGAATATCCATTCTATTGCGTCGTAATACCCAAGTCCAATAATATTTATAATTCAGGAGACCGAAAAATATATTTAAGCGGTGATTATCCATGACAGAGAAAAAAAAAGTTATTGATTTCAAGTCATTCAATTTCAAATTGGG
>MZXQ01000156.1:0-1066 GCA_002926195.1 Candidatus Methanomarinus sp. HR1
TAGGTGCTTCATCATGAATCAATGGGTTCTTTGCGCCAGACATTATAATCATTCCGAAACGGAGGTGTGATTCGCTATCGCTTAATTATTGCACCAGCCAACATTCCTCTGCATTGCACTGGTTACACTGCAGTCTCAAGGTAATCGAGCAGGTGCTCGAGATCGGGATTGCACGGGTCACCTGAATACCTTGAGAGGTGTCACAAGTCCGATGGATGAAAATACATTGTTTGAAATCTTAAAATATCAATTATTATGGATTTAGAGGATGCAACAGATTGAGAACGTGCCTGAATGCGGATATTTTTAGGATAAATCTATTTTTCAGCAAGTTTCTGCAGGATCTGGGTGAGCTGTTTGTTTTGTTCTTCCATGCGTTTGTTATGTTCCCGCTGGTCAGTTCTGAAATCCTCAAAATTTAAATTTAGCGTATTAATCCCTGTTTTGATCTCTGGTAATCTGCCTACACTTTCTTCGATCTGTGGAAGTGTTTTTAGTAGCTCAACGCCGGTATCAAGTTTTCTGCCAATATCAGCCAATTCATCGGTTGCAAGTTTTAAAAATTTATTGGGAACATTCAGATCAAAATCCTTGGGGATTGGTATTTCAGTTTTTATAAACTTTTCGATGCGGATGCCCTGCGGCGGTCGTGTCTGCACTGCATCAAAAAAAGTGTTTAATAATTCGACCTGACCTGCGCACAGCATTTTCACACTGCCGTTTTGATCATTGAATACGTATCCTGTCACATGATATGAATTTGCCGTATTTTCAATAAATTTGCGAAATCCAATATCCTGCACATTACCGGTTAGCGAGACGTTGTAATATTTTCTATACATCTAAATCTTACTTAAGAAGCATTATATAAGAAACTATGGGTAGGCTAGTTTTCTCCAACATCCGCCGATTGAAGTGCACCCCAAAAACCGGACAATTAGTTAAGCAATGAAAATTTTTAGACTGTACTCATTAAACCAACTCACCTTTTGTTAGCTAAAGGGTGAGTTTTTTCATACGTATATGTCAAAGATTTTGGGAGTACTCCATTTTTTTATCGATATAC
>MZXQ01000156.1:1134-2229 GCA_002926195.1 Candidatus Methanomarinus sp. HR1
CGGCATAATCAAAGAAACCTTTTTTCAAACTCTTCCAGAGTGTATTCTGAGAATTTACCTTCTTCCACTCTGCGCTCAGCTTCTTCAACCTTTTTTATAAATTCTTTACGAATTTTTTCTTCGTGTGGATAAAATTCATCTCGTATTATATCAAGAACCTCTGTCAGAATCTCCTGCCGTAATTCCTTTTTCAATTCTAATTTTAATTCATCCATATTTGCAAGAGCATTCATGTGAGTAAATAGAATCTCATGGATTTTAAATATTTGTATTGATTTTGAGGGGAGGGGTTATAATATTCAAATACGTATCCACTTCAAAAAGCATGGAAAGAAAACATCCTGAATAAAGAGGATGTTAGTACTACCATGATATTATCAGACATGTGTCTCTTTAGTAAATTGTTTTAGACAAAACCCTGGTAAAATGTTACAACTTATCAAATTAATTCGCCCTGAGTGGGAAAATATAAATACTACAATCACCTTTTATTCTATAAGTAGAATAATTATAAAAATCTACATTAAATATTTAATATATGAGTTCTGGGGGAAATACAATGAGCAAGAATTTATGGAGAGTTCGACTAGGAGCTGCTAAAAAGGGACATGATAGATATGAGAAAGTTTTAAATTTATGTAAGAATGAAAAACCACCTTGTATAGCAGTTGGTTGGGGCGGATTAGACCTAAGCAAAGGAATTGATAAAATAGAGCAGTATTGGAATCAAGACTATGGTGAATTGTTTGGAGGTAGTGATACTGCTCAAATACGAAGATGGGTTAAAATGAAAAAAGGAGACCATATAATTGCGATGATCAGACCTGCGACGATATGTGCTATAGGGGAAATTATCCATGACCGCTATTATAAAATAGATGGAAATTTTGAAGTTGAAATTGAAGGTTATGATGAAGGTAGAAAGGTTAATTTTTTTAATAGAATCGATGTTAAATGGATCACAAATCCAGATAGTTATGTAAGAATTAAATATCTTGGTTTACCAAAGGATTTAGAAGCAAAATTAAACATTCCTCTAACAATTATTGAACTTGACCATGACATCTACAACATACTTAAGAATAAAATAAATAC
>MZXQ01000156.1:2326-8522 GCA_002926195.1 Candidatus Methanomarinus sp. HR1
AGAAGAGCTGGTCAGGAAATCCAGATCATTTACATCTATTTGAGACCAGCCAAAGCATTTCGTAAATAATATATCAGAGAAGATCAAAGGTAGAAAAAGCAGGATATTAAATTAAAACTTCATGAACTTAAAGAGTGGTGTAAACAAAGTAGGATTCTTAGACAGTACCGAACATATCGACTACCGCTTTTCGCAAAAAGTGATTTGTAAGGAGGTTAATTATTATTTAGCAAGTGTTACACTGCGGCCTCAAGGCGCGGAGGTAAAACCATCGGTACGGGATTTTAGTGTGGATAAGAACACGAACAAAGTCTATGAACACGGATTTCATCCCTTACAAGGAGGCTTTAAAGTAAAAGTGAATGATGATTTTGAAATATTTGATCAATGGGTTGAAGTCCTTCCAACATATCAAGTAGTCGCCGTAGAAGTAAAATACGATCCTAAGACTGGAAGGCAAATTTGATCATGGCTGACAAAGACTTTTTTGTAAACATAGGGACTTCACGAAAAGCCAAAAACTGTGTCTATCCTTTGGTGAACGGGGAAGAGGCGTGGATCTTTATAAAGGGTCAATTAGCTCTTGCCAAGAAATCCATTCATTTATGTTTCTGGGTGCTAGAAAGTGACCTCGAGCTCATTAGGGAGCCCAAAGACACTTTCAAAGAGCCCCGGAAAAGAAATAAATACACTTTATACTATATTCTAAATACAAAGGCCAAAGATGGCGTTAAAGTAAGAATATTGCTGTGGCAAATCCCTGTAGTTCCCCATTCAGTGTATGATTTCAAGACCAGGATTTCAGGCCAAATCGGTCATTTTGAAGTTATGTATCAACCACATCCTACCAAAACTATTGGTAGCTGGCATCAAAAGACAATTATCATTGATGATGATATTGCATTTGTGGGCGGAATGAATGCCAAAGAAAATGATTGGGATACATCAGCTCATAAGGTTTATGATTATCGGAGAACTCGGCATAATACTTCAGCAGGCAAGAGGAAAAAGATGAAGACTAACATTGACCTGCCTGATTTTCTTCCTAAGCATGATTATATGACCTACATAAAAGGTCAGATTGTCACTGATGTGCAGGCAAATTTTGTAGAACGATGGAATTATTGTATATCCCAAAAATATACTTATTACCAAAATGCAACCAAATTAGCCAAACCAAAACTAACCAGTGGCTTTGGCAATATCCCGGCCCAAATTACAAGAACAATCCCTGCATATAAACCTCAGCCTGCGGGGGAAAGGGGTATATTTTATACTTACCGAAAAGCAATTGCTCTGGCTAAAAATTATATTTATATAGAAAATCAATACTTCCGCTCTCAATTATTGGCTGCTGACATAGCCCGGGCATGTAAGAAAAATAGAAAACTTCGTGTAATCGTGGTCACACCACCAGATTATCTAAATACATTAGAGCAAGAGGATTTCTGGAAAGTAGCCACATTCAGTTCTTATTGGACCAAGCAAGCTTGTCACACCATCAGATCAGCAATGCCCGACTTTTGTCTATTTTATCTTCAGATGAGTGCTCTTGATAAAAAGAAGAAACGTCAATTTTTTCCAATTGACCTTCATGCAAAAATTATGATAGTTGATGATGAATGGTATACCATTGGTTCATGCAATATCAATGATAGAGGTTTTCTCTACGATGGGGAAATGAATGTCTCTGTCCAACATAGTTCTGCCAAAGAATTGAGAATCAAAGCATTTACACAACATTTAGAAACCAAATGTCCAGACAAAATTGAAGACGCCATTAAACTATGGATTGACCATGCTAAGAAAAATCATATTGCTCGGAAGAACAAGAAAAAGCCGGTGAGCAGGGTTTATCCTTTTAATCAAAATGGACCTCTATTACCGATTATCCCATCCACCTGGCTTTAACATTTGTAATTTGAAATTTATCTCACTAAAACAGAACGTNNAGAGAAGAATATCTTGATCGAAGTGAGCATTTTCATCATACATCCAGATTTGCAACTTCTTTTGCATGGAGTTCAATAAATTCCCGCCTGGGCTCCACCTTATCTCCCATAAGTATAGTAAAGATCTCATCAGCTTCCATAGCATTCTCAAGAGTGACCTGAACAAGCGTTCTGGTTTGTGGGTTCATGGTTGTTTCCCACAATTGATCAGGGTTCATCTCACCCAAACCCTTAAACCTCTGGATATTTGTCCCCTGAGATCCTATTTCTTCCAGTTTTTTCTCAAGCTCGGTCTCACTGTAGACATAATAGATAGCCTTTGACTTATTAATGCGAAACAGAGGCGGCTGTGCGATATACACATATCCGCTCTCTATTAATTCTTTCATATATCTATAGAAAAAAGTAAGCAGTAAAGTCCTGATATGAGCTCCGTCCACATCAGCATCAGTCATGATGATCATCTTATGATACCGTGCTTTCTCTATATCAAAATCATCCCCGACACCTGTACCCATAGCTGTAATAACAGCCCGTATCTCCAGATTGTTCAATATCTTGTTCAGCCTGGCTTTTTCCACATTCAATATCTTACCTCTTAAAGGTAAAATTGCCTGAAACTCCCGGCTGCGCCCCTGCTTGGCAGAACCACCGGCACTGTCTCCCTCCACTACATATATCTCACATTTGGATGCATCCTTTTCGCTGCAATCTGCCAGTTTACCAGGCAGCGACGAAACCTCAAGAGCACTTTTACGCCTTGTTAATTCCCTGGCCTTCCTGGCAGCCTCCCTGGCCTGGGCAGCCAGTACGGATTTACCGATTATCCGCTCAGCTTCTTTCGGATGTTCTTCTAAAAATTCTCCGAGCCCTTCACCTACCAGAGTCTCTACTATACCCTTAACATCATGATTGCCTAACTTGGTCTTAGTCTGGCCTTCGAACTGTGGATTTGTGAGTTTAACACTGATAATTGCAGTCATACCTTCTCTAATATCTTCGCCTGACAATTTAGCCCCACCCTTGATCAAACCATGTTCTTTCACATAATCATTGACTGTCCTTGTCAGGGCCGCCTTAAAACCGCTTAAGTGCGTACCACCTTCATGAGTATTGATATTATTGGCAAATGAAAAGACAGTTTCATTATAGGTGTCATTGTACTGAATAGCGATCTCTACTTGTGTGCTGTTTCTGGACTTCTGGAAATAAATAGGAGGCTGGTGTAAAGCATTCTTATTCCTGTTCAGGTGCTCAACAAAGGCTACTATTCCGCCTTCATAATGGAACTGCTTCTCATCACCTGTACGCTCGTCTTTAATAGTGATCTTAATTCCCCTGTTTAAAAAGGCCATCTCCCTTAAGCGTTTGGAAATAGTCTCAAAACTGATATCCAATGTTTCGAATACCTCATAGTCAGGTTTGAAAATAACCCTTGTACCAGTACCTTCCGATTCGCCTTTTATTGAGATCTCACTTGTGGCTTTTCCACGTTGATACCGCTGGAAATGAACTTTACCGCCGCGGTATACCTCAACTTCCATCCATTCAGACAGGGCATTAACAACAGATACACCAACACCATGCAAACCTCCTGCGACCTTATATGATTCACTATCGAACTTACCTCCGGCATGGAGCATGGTCATAACAACTTCAAGAGCAGATTTATGATATTTCTCATGCATATCCACAGGAATACCCCTGCCATCATCCTGAACTAATACGGCATTATCACGTTGAATAATTACATCTATATTACTGCAGTACCCTGCCAATGCCTCATCAATACTATTATCCACAACTTCATAGACCAGGTGATGAAGTCCACGACTATCAGTGCTGCCTATATACATACTTGGCCGTTTTCGTACGGCTTCCAATCCTTCTAAAACTTGTATCCTGCCTGCATCATATTTTTTATCTGTCATCATATCACTCCCATCTCTGTTAGTCGCTCAGGTAAGTACCGCTGGGTCACAAAATCCAGCCCTTTTCCTGCAAACGCCTGTTGTTCTGCCTTTTTTCCAATATCAAGCTGGAGGTTGATCTGGTATTTCCAGTATTCAGAATCAAACCTGGGGTCTGATAGTTCACTGCGCAGAGCTCTTATATCCTGTTCTGTCAACTTGTCAGTAGATAGTTCATATTCCACTATATCACTTGGCTGCACACCAATGAACTGAGCAGCAGGAGTAGCCATATACTCTGACATATGTGCACTCTTGATAGCACCATATGCTACACTGGCAAATATCCTGTAGCTCCAGGGATCACCATCTGTGAATACTACCACCGGGATATTAAATTCTTCATTTAGTCTTTTCAACATTCGCCGTGTACTCCTGGCAGGTTGACCTTTGAGGTGTATCAATATAGCATTATATTCTTCATCAAATCCGTTTTCAATAAGTCTTGCATGCATACCACCGGTCTCAATTGCGATAATAAATTTTGCATCATGTTCCAGCAGATCGATATTATTTACATTAAAAGGGATCTGGTATCCCCCTTCACCTACATCATCCCTGCAATGAATAATACGCTCACCACGTTTAGTATTTTCCTTTAATTTCAGGGCCCCGAATATAGTAGCACCATCCTCTTCAGGTCTCATATGGAAATCCTCTCTCTGTAGAGATGTTATAATCTCCAGATCCTCGATCAAACGGTCACTTTCAGGCTGTTCCTTGAATTTAGCTATATCCCAGTTCTCTGAAATATAATATAACTCCCTTAAGGTTGAACCCCTGTTGTTCTCAAGGTGTTCCCTGGTAAGAAGCTCTACAACATAAGACATTTTCAATATCTGGTTTGCACCTTTTACTGTCTTGGCACTGCGCATGCTCTCTTTATTTCCATAAACCCAAACCTCGCTATCATTGTTATATTCAATATTAGCTTTAGTACGCGTAGGAAGTATGATATTCGGTACTGTTTTGCTTTCTATTTGCTTATATATACGGTCTATAATACTTACAAGTGTCTGAGCAGTATTGTCATCCCTTTGTCGACTATTCATCAGGATACCCCCGTATAGCTTTTGCTCCATTGACCACTTCGTCCTCAAGACCTTCAATGATCAACTCAGGCATATCTGTTACCTCATCTATTGAAATAAAAGGTAGATTATACACAATGCTTTGCTTATCTTTGGATTTTATATCTATCTGCCATATATGATCCGTATCCCTGCCTAACGAGATGAGTTTAGGCTCAGGGTCAGCATCCCGTATAGGAAAAGCGTGTGCATCATGCAGTTTGAATTTCAAAGCCAGAGTACTATAGTTCTTTATAGAGATATTTACCTTAAGATCGTTACCATTCTTTGAGACATCACGATTTACCAGTAAGTTACCCATGATCTTTGCTATTATCGGTGTGATATCGGGTGTAGGTTTATCTAATATCAAGGAGACTTTTTCTGCTATTCTGGGCAGTATTTTCTTAATAATTTCTTCTTTTTCCCGCCGCTTGGATAGAGTCTGCTGTTTTGAAAGATATGACTTTAATCTGCGACCTGTATCCTTTAAACCAAGCTCGATCTCAGATATGATCTCAGGTATATCTGCTAAAGCGTCTTTGCTCTCTGAAGTGAAAGGTATATGAGTGGATGCAACATGTACAATAATAACAGCAGGACCTACAGGAATGCCACCACCGGGCTGGTTGATAGAATAATTTTTCCATCTTATATTCTCTACTGCGTGGGTTATTGCACAACCTCCCTGCTGGTACAGCAGCGGTACTCTATTGGCAAATCTCAGAATAGTGACCCTGTTCTCTTTAGGGAGACTGCCACCGTAAGCTATACCTACTTCTACTAAAAACGGATGACCTGTATGTATACAAGCTGCTCTGGTAATGGTAAATAAAAAATCTACACTATATTCCTTTTCCAGGCCTTTATAAATGCGTCCTTCAGTGATCGGTGAGAGACAATCAGTAGGTGGAGCAGTGATCTTTACTTTCTTAAATGCAGCTAATATTTTTTTTATGTCCTCTAAGTTTAAATTATGTGGATCTGTGTCTACATCAAGATGTGCGATTTTACATATATCTTGCGCTGTCTGCAGCCCGATACGGGAAAAACTGTACCTCAGAAACGGTGCAAGTTTCTGTCGATCAGTATACCGCAACATTTTTACAAGCATTCCCAGTTCAATACCTTCCGGATGTGGCAGTATCTCACGGGCAGGCTCAGGTAGTGTGTCAATGGCTCTATCAAATATAACGGTATTACC
>MZXQ01000156.1:8529-10706 GCA_002926195.1 Candidatus Methanomarinus sp. HR1
CGCCTGCCCTTGACATAGGAGGCTTTCATTTCCATCTCCACACGAGTGCCTCGTGACCTATCCCAATCCACTTCTTTTTCTTCGATTATTTCAGGTTCATTGTTGCTGGTATTTATAGTCAGTTCATAGTAATGAGCAGGTTTATCCCTATTAATCTTTGATATGATCCTGGTTGGTCTGCCCGTGGTCAACTGGCTATACAATACGGCGGCAGAAATACCAATCCCCTGTTGTCCACGACTTTGCTTTATAGCATGGAACCTGGAGCCATACAGGAGTTTGGCAAAGGTCTTTGGGATCTGTTCCTTTACTATGCCAGGTCCGTTGTCCTCAATTATTGTTGCTACGTTATCTCCGCCTGCATCCTCAATACTTATCATAATATCAGGTAAGATATCCGCATCCTCGCATGCATCAAGCGCATTATCAACTGCTTCCTTTACTGCAGTAAGCAGACTACGTGGAGCTGAATCAAAACCAAGTATCTGTCTATTCTTTTCAAAAAACTCGGCTATACTGATAGCACGTTGCTTTTTTGCAAGCTCTTGCGCGATGATTTGTACCACTAATTTATCACCTTAATTCCAATAAAGTAAAGTGAGATCTAATCAGAGTTCCGCACCAACAACTGTCTGTGTGGAAGTAACATTCTCGCTCTCACGCACAGTGTCCACCAGATTATTCAGGGTACTTAAGCCTTCTACTTCGCTAATAACTACAAAATCATACTCTCCGAAGATATGATAAATATCTTTGGTACCTTTTATGCTCTTAAGCTCATTGTAAGCCGATTTCTCTTGACCTGGTACTACTTTGACCATAGTCACACCGATTACCATATATTGTCACCGTCCATTTACTATATCCAACTAAAATTCATATTGACTTCCATATTGGTTTAATTAGCTTTAAAGGTTAGGGAGAGTTAGCTAATCGTTTTGCCAGATTTGATGCATTTCGTAACCGCAGACCGGATTTACTAAAAAAAAATTGGTGCGGCATTTCATTAATCTCTGTCAACCGCATTTTTTGGATCTCAACAAAATATGTTTTATATTGATCTAATTCCTGTTTTAATTTCTTATCAAAGAAAAAAATACCATCGCCCATAAAATCAAAATCATCAAATTCGTTTATTTCAATTCCATGTTTTTTTTCTGTAATGGTAAAACAAATTATTTTTTTTTCTTTAATGATCTTCAGGATATTTCTCCATTCTGATGAATGTCTGAATTTTTCATGTGAAGAAAAAAGATTAAGTGAATCAAAAACAATACGTTTGGGCTTGAAAACCTCAATAATCTCTGTAATCTCCTCTAATGATAGCATGGTAAATCCAAATATTTCCAGATACCCTTTATCCAGATAATCTCCGACATCCCATCCATATCGTATTGACTGTTTGATCAACTGTTCTACTTTTTCCTCAAAAGAGAAAAAAATACATTTTTCATTGTTCTTCATACCCTCTAATAAGAACTGCATGGAAAAAGTAGTCTTACCAGTTCCAGGTGGACCGGTTATTACTACAACAAAACCTTCGGGAATTCCACCCTCTACCAACTCATCAAAACCCGGAATACCTGTACTTACTCTTTTAATAACCTTACTGATATTTTGGGGATCTATTTTATCTTTTAAACGGATTTTATCCATACCCAGCAATGCACGCTCTAAAACTACATTTTTAGCACCTAGCTCTTGTTCATAGCGTTCAAGTACTCTCATAGCTTCTGTACTAAGAGTAGTATGGATCGGGTGTTTAGNNNACTGATTAGAAAAATCAGTGCAATCATTACAGTTATGGGCAAGGCCATCATAGGGAATTCAGATACTAATACCGTTTTTTTTGGGATGATAGTAATATTGATAAATTCACCAGCATTATTTTCGCTCCTGCCAAACTCATTATCTTTTTCTGCAACTACATAAATGTTATCACCTTCAGACAATGATCCTGAGGACATGGAAAAATCCCCATTAATATCTGTCTGACTGCTGCATAAACAATCAGTATAATCAGGATTCACATATATTGATATTAATGCAAATCGTACAGGTTCATTGATGTCATTATAGGCTGTCCCATGTACCTCTATTGCTGATGCAGGTATACTGATAGCCAGTAATATGATAAACGATGAAATGACTATTGTAATACTGTTATTCAATTTTTT
>MZXQ01000156.1:10755-12094 GCA_002926195.1 Candidatus Methanomarinus sp. HR1
ATTATAGGTATATCGGAACACATATTTTTATTAAGTCGTATTACTATTCTTCACTACTTAAGTCTTGCGAAAAAAATTATATGTGATGCTCATCATTATTACAATCTACAATAATATATACCAAATCTTGTGTGATCGGTTAAGTGATTAATCGTGATGATTTCAACAATTATATTAGGCGCAGAAAAGCCATTAAGATAAGAGTAACAATAAGTTAATTATGGTACAAATAATCCAATCACACAGAACACACCGGTTACAATAAACATCGCTTTAGTTGCCTGTTTTTCATTGACTCTCATGTAATATGGCAATATCCACTTAAGAGTTAATGGATTTGGTACTTCAAGAGTTCCGTCACTCCTTATCTTTCCAAATTTAGCAATTGGATATTTCCTTATTTTCCAGTACGCATATAGTAGGAAATTTATTGTATGGGGAATTAACATAATAAATCCACTTACAACAAATCCCTGGACAACGATAAATACTCCGATAGTCGAGCCTATTGCAAGGGAACCTATATTCCCCCAAAATATTTTTGAGGGATACCGTTCAAATAAATAAAAACCAAATGTTGCGCCAGTAATACTAATTATTGAAAAAATGTTTTCAATATCCATAATTATTAAACTTTTTATAATCAAAGACATTAGTATCATTACTGAAATGCCAGAAGACATTCCATTATACCCGGAATGCATATTTATTAAATTTGCAGCAACCAGAACGTATGTAGGAACAATGAGCTGAAGATATATACTCCCCAGATCCACATAGCCTAATAAAGGGAAGGCTACTGTTGTATGAGTTACATATTGAATTAGAGGATATGAACAATAATACATAATAAGAAGCTTGGATGCACGCCCAATATCTATCATATCATCAAGTATTCCAAACAGTGCAAATGATGAAATAACAACTAATATTACATAATTCATTGTTTCGAATTTAAAAAAAAGGGAATTTAAGGATAATCCAAGTAAAGAAATAAGAATTATTGCAATCCCACCACCAGTAGGTACAAATTTTTTATCTGGTTTATAAAAATCCCTGACTACCAAATTTTTCTCTATCAGTTTTCTGATAAAATAAGGCATGAAAAAAATAGATCCTATGAAAGGAAGAAATAAGACGCTAACTATTTCAATCGCCAGGAATGGTTGATAAGCAATTAATTGAATAAAAGAATCTATAATTGACAATGCGTTATGTTTCTCCTTATGTTCATCAAATTTCTTTTTTATAATATTATATTCTATGATTTTAATTATTGCGGTGTAGGTTTATCAGATAACATGAAAGCTAGTATGTTTATAATCTTTCTATTATATAT
>MZXQ01000156.1:12121-16711 GCA_002926195.1 Candidatus Methanomarinus sp. HR1
ATAACGTGGTGTATTTGTTCGGCAGATATATTATTAAAAAAATATAATGATCACCATCATGATAATCATGAACTCCATCGAAGTATTTATATAGTTTTGATTTATATTAATACATGTTTATTTAATTTAAATTCACAGGAGGAAAGCAGGATCAACCAAAAAATATTAGGAGCTATAGGCATAATTATAATTCTACTTTGTTTAGTAGAGATTGTAGATGCAATTGTATCCGGGTATGATTTTACAGACTCAAATGAACTTGATAATGAAAATTCACCGGTGGAAGAAAAGATAATTGATGATTCAAAACATATCCCTGAATTTTCATCTATTGCATTTCCTGTCGCAATAATAATCGGTATATTATTTATATATACAAGTCACAAAGAAAAATAAAAAAAGTAATTGTGGAACCTGGACTACAACAGTCCAAGTTCCTTGAGTTTACTATCTGTAGGGGTGCCATTCTCCCAGCCACGTAAATTATAATATTCGGGAAGCATTTCCAAAAGCTGTGATACTTTTCCTTTTGATGCTCCGTTTTGAAGAGGTTCAGTAAGCAATCTTTTAGGTAGTGTATCATCTTTTTCATCAACTCCATACCTATTGTTCATAACCCTCTCTAAATTTGTCACCCTTTCACCTATTGTTAACACATCACTTTCTTTTTTATCCCATCCGGTGATACTGGATAACATGTGTGTATAGTCTGATAAGTCAAGTGCAAATGTATTGAACAGACATACCACTGCTGAATTTACCACTGAAGTAAAATCCTGGAAAGTTATAGTCCACTCTGCCTTATTGCTGGTAGTATGCGGATCCAGTTTTTCAGGTAGCCCTGTAATCTCGGGAGCTATCATATAACCACTGACATGACATCCACCTCTATTAGCTGTTGCAAAATTAAGTCCGATACCCTGTATAGAGCGCGGGTCATAAGCAGGAAGCTCTAATCCCTTAACACTCATTGATAGATCAGGACGTTGGAATTTTTCAGCCATTTTTCTTGAGCCATGTGCAAGCTCAGCACCGAAACCCGCACGGTATGCAGTCCTCCATACAGCTTCCACCATTGCTTCTGCATTTCCGAATGCAAGATCAAGACCAGACAGAACAGAAGAGGGAATTTTACCATTTTCTACAAGTTCCATAGCACATGCAATTGTGGCACCCATACTAATAGTATCAAGTCCCAGTTCGTTGCACAAATAATTGGCTTTTATAATAGGTTCAAGATCAGCAATGCCACAATCAGAACCGAATGCAAAGATGGTCTCGTACTCAGGTCCCTCACTTTTACTTACACTATATGCTCCACCTGATACTTCACTGACTCTTCCGCATCCAATTGGACATCCCCAGCATGCCTTTTTTTTTATAAGATATGTATCGGATAGAGTAGGACCATTTTGCCTGTCAGCCTCAGGAAAATATCCATCCTGGAAATTCCGTGTCGGATATCCTCCATGATCATTGATCGCGTTAACAAGTACGGCAGTACCGTAAGTAGGAAGTCCCTCACTGGTGACCTTATTCTCTTTAATTTTGCCAAGGGCTGTTCTAATATCCTGTTTGAGTGCATCCGGTCTGGCAATAGGTACTGTTCCTGTACCATAGACAGCTATAGCTTTAAGATTCTTACTGCCCATAACAGCACCAGCACCACACCGTCCTGCAGCACGGTATTTTTCATTAATAATGCAGGCTATTGATACTTTATTCTCTCCTGCCGGGCCTATACAGGCCACTGAAGCTTTAGGTTGGTCAAGCATCTTCAGTATTGTATCTGTAGTGGAAAAGGTATTCATACCCCAGATACCAGATGCATCCTTAAGCTCTGCTTTACCGTTGATTATACTAAGATATACCGGAGTTGCAGAAGCACCTTTAATAATAACTGCATCATATCCGGCAAATTTTAAATAAGGGCCCCATTTTCCACCTGAATTGGCACTTCCAACCAGACCGGTAAGCGGGGAGCGCATAGTAATAACATGATACCTTCCACTGGTAGGATAAGCAGTACCAGTAGCAGGTCCCGTAGCAAAGATGATAGTATTATCCGGTCCAAGCGGGTCAATATCAGGTTTAAACCTGTCATATATCATCTTCAGGGCAAGACCCTTTCCACCTAAGAACATCTCTGGTATGTTCTCTTCTAACGAAGTATCAGTAAGTTTACCTCTGGTAAGATCTACTTCTAATATTGTTCCAATATATCCACCCAACATATGTATCCTTCCTGTTTTTTTTCCAGTAATGTGACGATCCCGTATTATATAAAGAACAAAATCCTCGCTACGCTCGGATTTTCTTGAGTATATCATCATACAGGTTATGTACTATAAAAAAAGGAATAAACATAACTCATAATAAACCTATGCTTTTAAAAAACATTCATTTCGTTCGCGTTTACCTTGAATGTGCGAATATTTACACTTTCCATTACATTTTAAATATCTTCACCTCTTTTAAACAGAAAAAATCTCTTTAGCCAACCTATTAAAAAGAAATAATATGTGTCCACTTCAAATCAGAGAACAAAATCCTCCCCCCTGTCGGATTTTATTGACTGAGGNNAGAGTTTTTCCTCTGTGTGTTCTCTGTGCTTTCTGTGGCAAATAATATAGACAATGATTTACAGTTGTTATTCTAACATTTTTTTGTGGTGACGATAAATACCATACAAAGTATTACAGTAATAGAAAAGCTTATTACTAACGTCGACTATATAATTGGATGCGGATATAATTGGTTTGTTGATAATTAAAAATTGATAAAACCAATATAGAAATTATTTACTCATTAAACTTAAAATTTTTGTCTGCCCGCAACTACAGAAACGTAGAGAGTAAACTCCTCCACTCTCTATGTTTATATATTTTTTCAAAAAACAATCCGGTATTTTAAAGTAAACGCGAACGAAGTGAGTGTTTACTTAAATTTTATCAAACACTCCTTTTCAAAAGTTATGTATAGAATAATATCATCTTAACCATACAAACATGCAATAATAGGAAGATCATTCATGCTACCTGAAGACGATTTAAAAAAGATCACCGAACAATTAGGCAGAGAACCTACACAAGTAGAAGAGGGTTGTTTCATAAACCTCTGGAGTGAACACTGCTCTTATCGCTCCAGCGCACCCATCCTGAAAACATTTACATCTACTGGAGATAAGGTCATTATCGGACCCGGGGATGATGCTGCTATTGTACGGTTAAAAGACGGCTGGGTACTGGCTATAGGAATGGAGAGTCATAACCATCCATCGTATGTGGATCCTTATAATGGTGCTGCAACTGGTATAGGTGGAATTGTACGTGATATCATCTCTATGGGCGCACGTCCGATTGCTCTTATGGATCCGTTATATTTCGGTCCGCTGGATAATGAAAAAAATAGATATCTTTTTGAACACGTGATTATGGGTATTGCCGGATACGGTAATTGTATCGGTGTACCTGTTGTCAGAGGTGAAGCATATTTCCATAAAAGTTTTAGCGGAAACCCGCTTGTTAATGTAGTGTGTGTAGGACTTGCCAGAGAAGATAAAATCGTAACAGCCACAGCACAACATGCAGGCAACAAATTGATACTCATGGGCTCATCAACAGGCAGGGACGGACTGGGAGGAGCTTCCTTTGCATCCAGGGACTTAAGTGAAGAATCCGAAGCAGATGACCGGGGCAGCGTACAGATAGGCGACCCGTTCACTGAGAAACTGGTTATGGAAGCAACACTTGAAGTTATTGATAAAGGACTGGTTGCGGCATGTCGTGATCTGGGCGCTGCCGGGCTGGCCGGTGCCAGCAGTGAGATGGCAGCAAAAGGAGGACTTGGTGCACATATTATTCTTGATAACATTCATTTGAGAGATGAGACTTTAACGCCTTTTGAGATCATGATCGCTGAGTCACAGGAACGCATGGTACTGGAAGTAAGACCTGATGATGTTGATAAAGTATTAGCTGTGGCTGATAAGTATGATTTGAAGGCTAATGATATCGGCGAACTTACAGCAAAAACCCAGTATTTACTGGAACATAAAGGAAAAATAGTCGCAGATATCCCTATATTATTCTTATGTGAAGGTGCTCCTACATTTGAGAGAGAATCCCAACCTCCCCTCATAAAAAGAAAGATGGAAAAACCACGGGTACCTGATGATCTTAAAGATATAATCCTTAAATTACTCAGTTCACCCAATATTGCATCCAGGGAATGGATATATAGTCAGTATGATCATGAGGTGCAAATACGCACTACTGTCAAACCAGGTGGTGATGCCGGCGTAATACGGATCATAGGTAATGAGGAAGGACTTGCCTTTTCATGCGGTTGTAATCCTCTGCATGTAAAAACAGACCCATATACCGGTGGAGCATGTGCAGTAATAGAAAATGCTATGAACCTGGCAGCAGTAGGAGCTAATGGTATTGCACTGGTTGATTGTCTTAATTTTGGCAATCCCGAGAGGCCGGATATCTATCACGAGTTCAAACAGGCATCTTTAGGTCTTGGTGATGCAGCCAGAACACTAAACATTCCTGTAGTGGGTGGAAATGTATCATTCTATAACGA
>MZXQ01000156.1:16756-18239 GCA_002926195.1 Candidatus Methanomarinus sp. HR1
TAGGAAGCAGTGAATATTATTCACTGCTGGAACTTGACGAATATGGTGAACCACCATCAGTACCTGAAAATATAGACAATACTATCGATACATTAGTACGTATTATCGGATCAGGTCTTGTTACCTGCGCCCATGATGTATCATTGGGTGGTCTTGCTGTTACTCTATGCGAAATGATAGGATCAGTTGGTGCTGACATAGATTTAAGAGGATCACAACTCAGGGATGATGATACTCTATTTTCAGAATCCTGCGGCAGGATGGTTATAGCAACACAAAAACCAGCAAAAGTGATAGATATGCTATCTGATATAACTTGTAGTGTTATTGGTAAAACCGGAGGTGATGGACTGACCATCACCACCAGTAAAGGGATTATTGAGTTATCACCTGATGATATTGATCAGGCAACAGGCAATCTCTCACGCATGATGACCGATTGATCTTTTTTGGGGTCTTTTTGCTGATCTTATTATTTTAAGGATAAATAGCAATCCAACGACCGACAAAAGTAATACTCCTCCTCCAATAATAACCAGTTTAAAGATACCAGTCTCTGCCTCTTCGACTATTAACTCTTGTGTGGCGGCAGGCTCGGGTGTCGGTGGAGGTGTTATCGGGAAAAAGGTATTTGCACACCAGATATTTCCATTTCCATTCTGGTAAGAAGTATACAATAATTTGGAACCATCATGACTCCAATCAAGATGAGCAAAGTTCATGGATTCACTTATAAGTACTGTTTTTTTTGTTCCGTCAGATCGCATTACCCAAATATCATTATAGCCATTCTCATTCGAAGTAAATGCGATCCATTCACCATCCGAACTCCATGTAGGATCTGTTTGTTTAAATTCATCATTCGTAAGCTGGACCCAGTTAGTACCGTCTGCATCTATAATCCATATATTATCATCTGCTGAATAAGCAATCTTTGTACTATCAGGGCTCCATGTAGGTGACTCAATTGGCACCTTGAAGTCTGTAAGTTCTTTTGCATTAGATCCATCGGGATCAATAGTCCATATTTCATAGTTATAATTTACCCATCTTAGAAAAAGAATTTTAGTGCCATCATTATTCCATGCTGGATTTCTTGCATTGATCTGCTGCGTAACCTGTAATGTATCTATAAGTACATTATTGGAAAAATATATGTTTGAATATGGATTTCGCGGATCATTATTTTCTCCAATATACAGAATCCCGCCGGATCCCCAATCAGGATGAAGCAGCCCGCTTTTATAAAGACAATATTTAGTATTCATACCGTCTGTATCCATGATCTGAAGCCTGGTNNAGACAATCTTGCTATCATCGGGACTCCAGGTTGCATCATATTCACTGGATAAATCACTGGTCAGTTGGTGTATTTCAGTAACTTCAGGCATTTCGCTTCCGGCGGCTGACTGTGTTATAACCAGTATTGTCAGAACGAAAATTATTGATGTTTTTAATAATATCATAATACCATTACCATTTT
>MZXQ01000155.1 GCA_002926195.1 Candidatus Methanomarinus sp. HR1
ATCAACAGAAAGAATTAAATAGAATTTAATTAATGATATGCCAAACAGAGGAAAAATGAACTGTTTTTAATTAAAAAAAAAGAATAAAAATGATGTTAGGATAATATGAGAATTTTAATGCTGAATTACGAGTATCCACCAATAGGGGGGGGTGGGAGCTATGCTTGTAAATCTATTTTGCAAGTTTTTGCAAATAAGAAACTTAATGTAGATCTGGTTACTTCATCTCCGTCTGATTATTTTGAAACTGAAACAATTAATGGATCAGTAAATATTTATAAACTTCCTGTCAATAAAAAAGATATTCATTACTGGACGCAACAGGAAATTCTTACTTATAGCTGGAAGGCAAAACAATTTATTGAGAAATTATTGTTAAAAAAAAAATACGATATTTGTCATACTTTTTTTGGAATCCCATGTGGTGCAGTAGCGTATTTATTTAAAGAGAATTTACCGTATGTTGTCTCACTAAGAGGTTCTGATGTGCCTGGTTTTAATAATAGGTTTTCTTTTCAGTATATTTTATTAAAACCGTTAATTAATAAAATATGGAGTGAATCAAGTGCAGTAGTTGCAAATAGTGAGGGATTAAAGGAACTGGCTCTTGAAAGTTCACCATCGCAGGACATCAGTGTAATTAATAATGGAATTAATATTTCAGATTTTAAACCGGATACTAATTTTATTAATAACAATAATACTACTAATAATACCAATAATCATACTTATAAAAAATCTAAGAAATTAAAGATTGTATGCATTTCCAGGCTAATTGAGAGAAAAGGGATTAATTTTTTACTAGAAGCTATAAAAAAATTAAAGAATAAAAACATAAAACTAATTCTCGTTGGCAAGGGAAAACAGGAAAATGAATTACAAAAATTAGCCAAAGATCTGGAAATTACTGACAGGGTGGAATTTAAAGGATATGTTGATCATGATGATATATCTGATATTTACCAGGAAAGTGATATCTTTGTTTTACCTTCTTTTAACGAGGGAATGAGTAATGCCTTATTGGAAGCTATGGCTTCAGGACTACCTGTTATTAGTACTGATACGGGTGGAACTTCTGAACTTATCGATGGCAATGGAATATTAATACGAAAGGGTAATTCCGATGAAATAGCACGGGCGATCAGTAAGGTCATGTATGATCCTGAAACACTTATGCATATGGGTTTTAAGAGCCGGGAAATAGCTGAGACCATGAGCTGGGAAGCTGTGGCTGAGGAATATCGTAGGTTATTTACGGAAATAGTAGAAATTTGATTGTTATTGCATGCACACATAAATGTTTCATATTATAAATCAAATTAAAAAAAATGTTGCGTAATTATTAGAGACTTTTTAATTTCTTCTAAAAATATGTATAATCACATATATATTTTGCGAAATGCTTAAATAATGCCCGGGAAATAATATATAGTCTCGATTATTAATGAAACAGTTAATTTGAAAATTTTTATTAGCCCTATTATTTTTAGAACAAAAAAAGTGAATTCGACATGCAAAATAAAAACGGGAAGATTGTTTCTTATGCTTTTATTGGATTGCTTCTACTGGTTGTAGTTCATCCCATTGTACCAGAAACGATGCCCGGACGGATGGTGCTGGATGTCGTGAGAATTCCAATTATGGTCGCAACGATAGTGCTTGGAGTGGTTACATTTTATCTGAACAGGGATGTACTGAGTGACATCGAAGAAGAATCGTGGCAGGAGGAGATCGCAGAGAGAAAGAGGGAAGCTGAGTTTACTCAGAGGTATCCTATGATT
>MZXQ01000013.1 GCA_002926195.1 Candidatus Methanomarinus sp. HR1
AGTCTCTTTTGACTGCGTAAATACTAATGCACTTCTGGGTTGCGATTGATAAAATTTCCATACACTCAAGCATACTTCGGCATAGTATAGAATGTTCAGAAACAATCTTCATCCTGCTTTACCTTTTCGGGGGGATAGTCAAAAACTGCCAAAAACGATTTTTTTACCATTTTTGTGATAAATTTGTACAGACCACTTTCACAAAACGGCATTTAAAAATTAACATTATAAAATAAATCAATTTGTTCTGCTATGTGTTTGTTTTTTCGTTTGTTACATACTATATAGGAATATGCATATTTGTAACTGCAAAGGTAAGATTAACTGAAAAACAATTACCAAGAACACTGTGTAAGTAATATCATACCCCATTGCCCACCATAACTACAGCCCATGCGTTCACTTGCTTTTAAAATAACATCCTGATCGCAGACTATCACATCTCCTTTAGGGGCAATATAGAAACACTTTGACAATCCCATAAATACATAGATTTTTAGGCATAGAGCCAATCTAAATAATACATCACAAACCCAATTTTCATCAATGGAATACTTATGAAAGAAATAGCGATCCGCGATCAAATGTATGAATATTTTAACGAATTGGAATAAGCGTTCCAACATGCAATTAAGATTGCTGAAACTCACAATACATGAGGGGTCTGTTAAGAAATATATGGATGTAACACTTCAGGTGGCAGAAGATTATCATGTGAGTGATTATACCAAACAGATGGGACTTGCAGATTTATATGGGAAAATATATTAAGCATGTATATATGTATATATTTTTTATGAGGCAAGGTAATGACGAAAAAAATCAAGAAAAGTCAGATAAACTTGAAACTCAGTATGATAAATTAAAAGAAGATTTTAAAGATTATATTAAGAGCAATAAAAGAAAAGAAGCAAAAATAGAACTGGAAATAAAAAAAGATATTTCCAAACGGTTGTTGGTTGCTATTGATTCATTAAATCGAATAATTGAACTGGACAATAATGATTCTTGTGAAATAATGAAGAAATATTCAGATAATACCAGGAAGAATATCGAAATAATTTATAATCAGATGCTTTCTGTATTGGATATTTGCTCTATAGAACCTGCAAATGGCGATGAATTTAATGAACAAAGGCACACAGCGGTTGGATTAGAATATGGGACAACATATCCTGATAATACTATTTTTAAAGTAATAAGAAAAGGATATTTAATCGAAAATAATATTATTCGCCCGGCTGAAGTAATTGTTATGAAAAAATCTACAGAACAAAAAGCCATTAAACCAGGATTATGGGGTCGTTTTCTTAGATGGGTTCATCATGCAAAATTCGGTTTTTTTTAAATAAATAATAAGTGAAAGAGGTAGATAAAATTGAATAGGAATATACTGGGTATGGATTTTGGAACAACAAATTCAAAAATGGCGTATATGCTGCTGGACGAACCTGAAATGATTTTAAACTCCCAGGGAAATAAAATCACACCTTCTATTGTATATTTTAAAAGTGAAAAGGAGGCTATAGTAGGTGAGATTGCAAAGCGTAACATAATTTTGGAACCAAATAAAACAGTATCTTCCATTAAAAGGAAAATGGGGACTGATTATAAGAAAAAGATAGGACGGTATAAATTCCCTCCTGAATATATAGCTGCAGAAATTCTTAAGAAACTGGCTGATGATGCCAATAAGCAGCTTAGTAAAAAATTCACAAATGCTGTAGTATCAGTTCCTGCAAATTACTCAGACAGCCAGAGGCAGTCCATTAAGGATGCGGCTGAGATAGCCGGATTGACTGTTTTAAGGATGATAAATGAACCCACTGCAGCAGCCCTGGCATATGGGATAAAAGAAGACCGCGATAGAAGAATTCTAGTCTATGATTTTGGAGGAGGGACATTTGATGTTACTATACTTTCTGTTCTATCTGGTTTTTTTGATGTGGATTCAACCGCAGGCGCACATAAGCTTGGTGGAGATGATATAGATGCACGTATTGTTAAAGAAGTAAATAACAAATTGTATGAAGATTTTGGGATTGATATGGAAAAAGACCTGGCACTTCGATCAACCATCCTTGAAGCCTCGGAGGAGGCAAAGATAGCTTTATCCTCTGTTGAAACCACTTCGATTAATATACCATTTATTGCTGCTGATAAACCGCCATTCAGTATGCAATTAACTCGTAAAATGCTTAACAGCATGATGTCCGATTTGATCGAGTGTACTAAAAAACCAATTGAAAGGGCATTAGATGATGCTTCCCTTGAAAAAAATGAGATAGATGATATATTACTGGTTGGAGGAACGACCCTTATACCAGCAGTACATGAATTTGTGACGCAGTTATTTGGAAAAGAGCCTGTAAAAGGACCAGATCCATATGAGGCAGTCGCACTTGGTGCAGCTATCGCCAGTCTGGAATTCGGAAAAGAAAAATCGAGAATGGCAAAGAATATTGAAATAAGTGATGTAATTTCAAGTTCTTTGGGTGTACTGACAGCAGATGGTACTGTATCAAGGATATTGGAGCGAAACACTAAGATTCCGATTGCACGAACTCGTAATTATACTAATAGTTGGGACTTTGTAGAAGAAGTAACAATCCCCGTATTTCAGGGAGAAGGAGAATATCCTGAGGAAAATGAGCCTCTGGGAGAATTCTGGATATCCATAGAACCTATGTTGGCAGATGAGAACAAGATCGATGTAAGTTTTGAGGTGGGAAAAGAGTTTGGGATATTGCATGTTACTGCAATAGATAAAATATCAGGCAATGAACGTACAGTGAAAATGGAGGCAAGAAGCAGGCTTTCAAAAAAGGATAAGAATAAATGGATGAAGAAATTACTTGGTGTGGAAAGTAGCAAGGTTAACATAATAAATAAATCAACAAGGGATGTATTGAATTTATATCTTAACCCGTTTCAAACCGTATGTGATCTCAAGAATGAATTGATAGAAAAGGCTGTTATGGATAAGAATGAGATGCTTTTCCATAATGATATTGAGCTTGAAGATGCCATGAATATATCCAATATTGATATAACAAATAACAGCACAATAGAGATAAGGCAAAGGAATGAGTAAGAAGAAAAATAAAAAACAAAGATACTCTGAGGTAAAGCAGGAAATACCGGTTCACGATGATCCATACTGGGAAGTATCTGGCATTTATCTGGATCCTCAGCGGATTAGCAGACATATCAATAAGTTTGACCGATTTGAAGATAAGTATCCTTTTTGGGTTGATGAACTTATGGAAGGTACTCCTACATTTTACTGTGTTTTAGGTGTTGCAAAGGGGACCGAAAAAAATGAAATTGAAAAAGCCTTTGAAAAAAAAATGAAATTGTCATGTTATTCGGATAATGTGATAGAAGAAGCTTTTGAAGTATTGAGTAGTCCTGATCTGAAAAAAAAATATGATGAATTGCTTTCTTTATTCAGGCAAATTACCAAATGTATGCCGCCAGAGGAAAAAAATGAGCTAATAAATAATCATAACAATTATATACATGCTGAAAAGGATTTTATCAGGATGGAGGTACTCACGGCTACCTATGGAGGTTATTTTAGTTTGTATCCATATGGAATACCTGATCTGTATGAGATAATAGGTCTTGATAAAACTTCGCCTTTTAAGGAAATTAAAAGGAAATGTAAGACAGGTTCTGAATTATTTAAAAAAATATATACTATTCTTGGTGATCCCGTATCACGGGCTGATTATGATTTTATGATGCATTTTACTATCCAATACGGCGACAAAAAAATTATTAAAAAGAGGAATAGCAGGCAAAAAATGTGGGATAATTTGGATAATGATCTGTTTGAGAAGATAGTATTTACTGCTCTTACTGAATCGATTGATGCTGAAGAATCTGTGAAGCGTTTTACTGAAATTTTAAACCGTAATCCGGATTGGAAACAATACCTACCTTCGAATAACAAGACATTTTTTTCAATACTTGGTCTGGACAGCAACTCATTATCCGGTGATAAAAAAGAAATCGAGAAAATCATGCGTGAAAAATATAGACCTCTCGAAAAAACCCCGGAAGTTAATCTGGCTTATAGCATGCTTAAGAATGCATCACTGAGGGATGATTATATCTGGCTAATAGAAAAAAGTGAAATATTAAGTATATTTTCAGATATTATATTTCAGGAAAATGATTTTTCATCTGAAACAATACAATCCGATGAGATGAAAGAAAGTTTCCAAAGTGATAAAATATATACTCAGACGACTTTCGGAAATATTATAGAAACGATTAATAAAAATAATTAGAAACAGATACTATAATCCACGAAAAGCCTTTCAGTACTATGAACTGATTTATGCCCTCACCTCCTACGCACTAACTTCCTCCGCATAACAGCAGCTGCTATCGTAAACATCACACCCACTATAAGCAATATCCCACCACCCCACAACAGACTCGCAAAAGGATATTTCTTAACACAAAACACTATATTCTCAATCTGTGTACTGGGTGTACAGCTTGATCCCTGGAAATCAAGCTGTATATCACCAGATAGACCATGTCTCACTCCAGGCTTAGCGATAAACCCGTACTGAGAGCTCTTCCAGAAAAGACTCTTCATTTCATATGTACCAGTATCGATCACTTCAACATCCAGGGTCTGGACCCAGTCAGTATCAGTATACTCAACACTATAATCAATAAAGCGCACACCTAAACCATTATCTTCCTTATACACCCCTTTTTCATCAAGACTATAATGAAAAGTATGTACAGTTGCAAAGGAAGTGCTTAATATGGCACCCAGAACAACAAAGATAAAACCTGCATGGACCAAATTAATACCTGTGAGGTGGACGGCTATCTTCTTATTCTTTACTTTAAGATCATTTATCATCTTAAAGATAATACTGGCTATGACAAAGAAAAAGGCGCTTAAGTATAAAAGTACATAAACACTATACGGTACAGCAATAACAAGTATAAGAGATACGGCAAAATAAACCGCCAGTACATAAAACAGAGTACTGTTCTTTACCCTGCCGTATAGCATACAGATACCAGTAAGATAAGTCAGGATCAGGATCATCCAAAAGAAAAACGAATTATAATATTCAGGTGGCAGAATAACAGCTCTTTTCATATAATAAAGGATTATATACACAGTAGGTCCCCACAATGAAATAAAGATCATGATTAGTAAGATCAAGATCGTAAAATAGAACGTATTCTGGGGCTCAAAAGCTTCACGCAAACCACCTGTTACCGTAGTATGAGATATATCATGTTTCAGTGCATATACTACAGAATAAAAAAATACTATCACAATAAAAATTAAAAGCATCCACCATGTGGGTGTTCCCGGAAAGCTGTGGATAGAGCCAAAGATATCACTTCTTGCAACTAAAGTAGTATATAAACATGCAAGAAATGCACTGATGCATAACAAAGGAAATAGTCGCTTATATTCACCCCTGTTAAAACGTACCACTGCATGCAGAGCAGTAGTTAATAGAAGCCATATAGCTATAGTACATGATTGTAAAGGGTCCCACTGCCAGAAACCGTTCCATCCAAGCAGACGGTTAGCCCATAATCCTCCCGTAAGCATACATATGCTTAACATTATCCATGAAATACGCAAATAAATCCTGACACCAGACATCCTTTTCTCTTCTAAAGTAAGATAAGCAAGCGATACAGATGCAGGAATAATGGCAAATGCATATGCAAAAAGAGTGGTAAAAATATGTATAGGCATCAGGATATCTATCAATGCAGGACTGATACCATTACCTGATAAAGGCAACGATGCACCGCTTACAATATATATTGAATTAAAAGGCGTCATAACGATCGTTAGAACAAGCAAGAATGCACAGCCAATCAATGCATACATGATAGCTATCCGGTCAATATCCGAAAATTTTTCATTCAATTCTGTAAATAACAGCACAACTAATATCGAAAGCCACGCCCATACCAGATATGTTCCTTCCTGGCCTGTCAGTATAGCAGCAAGCCTGTAAAATAGGGACAGATCCGCGCTGTCATGCTGCCAGACATAGATCAAACTAAAATCAAGGAATATAAATGCATATGCCAGTAGCAGTACACAAAAAGTGGATAGAACCGCCGAGGTCCTGATCAACAGGATACTCTGCTTATTTCTATCTGTGTACATAAGAACACCAGCCAAACAGGTAGACAGAAAAGTCAAATATAATAGAATATTTCCTACAGTCGTTTAATCCGCCTCCATATTAAGATCAATGACCCTATAATAATGATCAAAGGCAAGACCACTTTCAATATAAACTCAATAAATGCCATTCCACCTGACTTATTCACAGTAAGCAGATCAATAGCATTTCTACTCCACTTGCCTGATGAGTCCTTTACATGTACTAAAATAATATACTGGCCTGCTGGCATATCTGAGGTGTTTATCACAGCACCGAGCAGTACAGATGAATCGTTTGAACCGCCAACTATGAATTGTAGCGGTTCACCTGTACCATCCTTACCCATATCATTGATAAAATATTCACCCATTGTTACTTTAGTAAGAGGCGGAAGTACTACAGTACATTCCAAAAGGCTTACTTCCCCGCTAATTACTCTATCAGGTGTAAGTGTGACTGCAATACGGGGAATAAATTCACTGGTTGCAAGAGTATGAAAACTGATAGGATCGCCGCCGCCGTGACATAGCGTACAGTTAGGTGCAAAACCGTGAGCAGTTCCAGAAGGCGAGAGTCCTTCCACACCCATATTCGTAGCATTAAAAGGCGGTGCTCCTCCATGATAGGTATGACAGTCCTTACACCCGGTAATATTCCCTGTATTCCAGTCCTGCCACCCGGTATTTTGTACCGTACCCAGTGGATACCGGTCAAAGTGGAACCTGCTCTCTCCTGTAACATTATGACAGGATGTACAGGTAATTATAGTCTTGTTGAGAAGAGTGTGTGAAATACTTGTCCTCATACCACCTTTCAATTGAATTGAAGAATTATATTCGACTTTAAGAGATTCAATATCTTTATGACATTCCCGGCACCCTTCAAACGTTTCATCAGTAATATTACCAACTATTCGTGTAAGTTCATGGTATTTGTCTGCCTTCTCATTATGACAGATCAAGCATGTTGAGGTCTTATTTGCTGTCTTTATCTCTGCTCCTGCATAATGCATGGAACCGTATTCAGTGTGGCAATCCGTACACAATATACCTTCATAAGGCTGGTATTTACGTTCTTCATGCGGAGGATGACATTCAGTGCATTCGACATCGTGCCGGACCGCTCCCGAGAAATACCCTTTATCCACTAAAAACGGAGTATGTGACCTGCTTACACTCTCAGGGTCATGACATTCTTCACACCCGGAAACTACTTTTACTCCTGACCCGTGACGCAACACATCTATCTGGGATTGTGGTTTATGCGGGAACTGTCCCTCAACACTATGACATGGGAAACAGTAGCCAAACGTCTCATTGGCATATTCCCTAACAATAAGACCGGTATGTAGCGATTTGTTAGTAGTAGTATGACATACGGAACATGTATATTCATAATTTTTCAAAGTGTTCACCTTATCCTCAGGTGCACCCGGATAGTGCGTGATGATAGGGGTTAAATTGAACTTTTCTGCACCCTGTTTATCCACATGACAGTCCTCACACTGCCTGGTTATGGTTATACCTGTATCATGGAACATGTTTACTTCTTCACCTGCATGACATAGAGTGCAGTCATTGTCAGCATTGTGTTTGGTGATCTGCGGAGCATCTCCCCATAATGGGCCGTTAGTTTCATTGTTATGGCACACATCACAGTGTGAAGTATCTAATAGGTCATCCCTTGTTGAATAATGTGAAGTTGCAGCTTTTACATTTTTTGATGTGTCGTTGGTTAAGGTCAGTGAGTGACAGTCCCAGCACTCAGCATCTGTTGATATCCCTGCACCTGAATAATGTGTATATATCGTAACAGCATCGAACTTTGAATATGCATGACAGCTTACACAGGAGTGGGCCGGATCATTGTCAAGATAGGATGTTGGGTGCTCTACGGGTTCACCACTGCTACCATTGCCGTGACACGCCCAGCATGCTTTATTAGCTTTATCGGTTATAAAACTCGAATAGGTGGCATTACCGTTTAGACCTGCATGCACACCACCTTTAAATTTATTAATATCGATCTTTATAGGTGCTACACCATCACCTGCATGGCAGCTAATACAATCCGCACTATATACACCAGGTGTAATAGTACCTACATGGAAGGTCTCAGGTACCTCCCCAACAGTTATAATGCTATCAAGAGGCAGGTATTTTGGTTGTATGTTTGTCTGGAGTATAGTAGTATTCTCATCAATGATCTTATGCTCTCCAGCGATCAACAGCACATCGCTCAGGGTAACAGACAGAGTGGACATACCAGTAAAAACACCGTCCAGCTTTGCGCTAAATATCTCAATATCCCTATCAAGCATTTCCTGCTCATGTGTGAAATAGCTCCCCTGGCTGATCACGCTATCCTCTATTAATGTCCTGTTCCTGTAGAGTCTAAAGTGTGCATTGTTCTGCTTTACACTCACATCTACAACTTGCAGACTAAAATTTTCTCCTAAATCCCATATCTCTTCCGATGTAAGCATTTTTTTATCTTGCTGTGCAAAATTAACAGCTATCCTGCCAAGAGTAACATTATTATCTTCTCTTTGCAATACAACATAATCCATACCATCCGGAATATTGGAACGATATTCACGGTCATGACAGGCATAGCATTGTTCATTTTTTGTTTCTATATGAATGCGTGATGAAAGCACATTTCCGCAAACTTCTGCTACAAAAGTACCTTTTGATGAGAATGTTTTCGTTACTATGAGATCAATAAGGGTAGTAGTATCATCTTCGATCCCGCTGATCTTGTATGTAAGCCTGCCGCCTTCTGATATGTAATCGCGTTTAAGCAGTATACCGTTTTGTTCAATGTCAAACATTGCATCATTTTGGGTAGTCTCTATTAATACCAGTGAATAATTATCTATCAGCCTGAACGGTTCACCTGCACGTAGAGTCTCATTGATAAAGGCATAATGTGTATGATTTCTTTGATCAGGAGGGTCTCCCCATCCATCTGCAATACCTGTATGACACTTGATACAATCACTTGTGTTCAACGCTTCTATAGGAGCATAATGAGCCGCTGACATAACAGCAGTCTTTGCAGGATATGCACCGTTCGAATGACATAGTTCGCAAGTAGCTGTGGTTGGCACAGTGCTCATATCAGTAATGTGTTTATATACCAGTGGAGCTTGCCCGAACTCATTGATATGACATTCATCACAATATTTCGGAGTACTGCCGGGATGTCTCATGGTCACATTGATCATAAGGATAAACTGTGCATCTCCACTTACATCCCAAACGACCGCACTCCAGTTGCCTGCCCGAGGTAAGCTGATGTTTATACTGGTTCCACTGTATGTGGTATCAGGTGCATACAGGATCAGGTTAAGTATGCTATCTCCTTCCCGGTTAAGTGTAGCATTCAGGCTTGTGATATTTGCTGGTAAGGTAAAGTTATATGTTCGTGACTCCCTGTCAATGAGTTTACTGTTAATTTGCTGTCTGGGTGTATGACAATCGATGCAGTTGATATCCTTGTGTGCGGAATTTTTATATTCAGCAGCTGATATGTGTTTATTGATCAATCTATCATGGCATGCAAGGCAGGCATCATTCTCATCACTCATAGTGGGAAGTGTCAGTTTCTCATCATGTATCCTGGCTGAGCCGTGACAGCCTGTACAGTCAGTACCGTGTGTAACATTAGCAGTATAGAGCGGATCTGTGAATACATCATTGAATTCCCTGCCTCCGTCAAGATGACAATACGAACAGTTGGTCACTATCCGGCCATTATCATTCTCCCACATATCAGCTCTCTGTCTGCCATAGTGAGATACATAATTCTTAGCTTCACGATATTTCACATCATCTACAGGCGGTGTAGTTGTCAGTGATTTATTATGACATATCGTACAGTTAGCAATACTTGAATTTGTGTGTATGTCCTCTCCGAGTGGCTGGTGTTCTCTTACCTGCAATGGTGTGCGGATAAGGTGTTCGCTGTTAAGTGGAGTAGCAGTATCATGGCAGTCCTCACACTTCGGCAGCTCTGATGCACGTCTTGTATGGAACGGGTCAATAAGCTGCTGTGAATAGTTATTATGACATCCCCAGCAGACCTGGCTTATGCGGGTATAGTTGGATGAGTCGAAATCTCCTGTAATATTATAATGGATACTGTTGAAAAACCCTGTCTTATTGATTATTGGCAGACCCGGGTTTGCATTCGAACCTCCTTCTAAATGACATTCCGTACAGTCTCCTCCGGCAGCTTCTTCAGGTTCAAAATGAGGATCACTGTGGCAAGAAAGGCAGTCAGTATAAGCCATATCATAATATCCGGCCATGTTATGTCCGCCTGGCCGTTGTATATGACAGGTAATACAGTCTACGATAGTGATATCATGGAATGCATTATGGCATAACCTGCAGCCAATATCATCTTTTCCATCGTTATTAAGGTCGCAATGAGTATATGAGAACCCATTACTATCCCATGCAGGCATGGGTTTTGAGGTCCTGGCTCCTGATAGAGTTCCACTGGCATCAGGGTTATGACATTCACTGCAATTGTAAGGTAAATGGATCACAGGTTTGCTCTTTATAGGATGACTTGAAGTGATAGTATAATTGATGGTACCACCTGAGCGTGAAAAGACCCTGGCTATCCATATACCCTTATCAGGACCGGATTCAAAAATAACACTATGGAGATCTTCACCGGACGGATAATATATTCTTGACCCATAAGCAAACACAGCAGTACCATTGACACCTGGTACGCAGTAGGTACCGTCCCATCGATCATTAGTGTTCAGATCCTGAAGACCATTACTATCATCAATAGGTCCGATAAGTGAGAGATATATTCTATCATTGTTATCTTCACATTTCACTGTTATATTGATAGATCCCGAATCATCCATATCAATGATATATGTCTTTACCAGTGCTTCATAAGACATGAACTCAGGAGAATAGTTTCCTATGGTATCGGTTATCTGTGTGCCAGACCCAAAAGGTGGATATTCCAGACCTTTACCCTGTGTTTTATAGTATATTCCATGGCATGCTTCACAGATGACATTCTTATGCACTCCGGAAGGGTTCACATAAGCCGTTCCTGTTAAAGATGACGGGAATGCGATATTATAGGTAGTACTTCCGCTTTGGTCATGAATAAAACCTGTATGGCAGTCAGTGCAATTGGCATCTGTTACATGAGAGGTTTCATTGAAGTTGGTCTGTGAGAGCGGACGGCCTATGGATGTATCGGAATATATCTGTATAGTGGTATTTGATTCATCAAATATAGTGGTCCATTTACTTTCTCCCTTAATAAATCCACCTTTATGACCATATATAAGGTCATGGAGATGGATTGGTGTTGCAGGTAAGAACTGGGATGCAAATGCGCTATGGCACATTGACATGCAATTTCCGCCCAGACCTGATGTTATATTGTCGGGATGTATCATCACAGTCGGGTTTCTTGTCGAGGTGTCACCCTGCGGACTCCATGAATCATGACAGCCTCTTGCCTGGCAGCCCCATAGAGTAGTATTGAAACTGGTGGATGCTGATAGGTCCTCTGACTGTATTGTTGTATTGAACTCAACATGATACCGACCTGTATAGGCATCCTCAGGGAAATCAAATATTCCATAATAGAACAGGTGGACATAATCCTGGGCAAGGTCGATAGTGGTTGTACTATTAGTAAAAATATTGCTGACATGGTCATAATGAGGATATGTGACATTTACTTTCAATACCGGGGGATGGTTTTGTGCATCATCACTGAAGATCACAGTCCTGCCTTTTTGCACTGTGATATCATCGATCCACCACCCTGCATTGGCATTTCCATTTGAAACACAGTGAAATGCGATCAGTATTTTTTCTCCTTCATATTTCGTCAGGTTGATCTCTTCTGTCACCCATCCATCACTATCTCCTGAATACTGCCGGAGTGTATCCCAGGTTGCTCCTCTGTCTGTAGAAACCTTCACAAACCCGAAGACACCTGTAATATTATATAATGTTTGGAATGTCAGGTTGGTTGTCGGGGGATCAGCCATTGGTTGTGCTCCGGTAAGCACACTATTGAGCCAATCATATAATGCTGTAAAAATCCCTTTTTTTGTGGAATGAGATATGTGCATCAAATCAATATCATCAAATGGGTCTTGCGATGAAGAATAGTTATCAAGATAATGCCAGGAATGTATTCCATACCCTGCCTTCCAGCTATAGCTACCACCATATAAAACCGAGCTGTCCCGTGTCCATGCCGGAGGTGAAAGTCCGCTGATTGGTGTGGTATTTTCCATAATGCTTACAGATATGATGTTTTTTTGCTGCATACCGCTTCCCAGATCCCACCAGCTCCATCCGGTAGTATTCCCACTACTCAGGTATCCAAGCTGGTACGGTGTCTGACCGTAGTTGATCCTAAGAGAATAATCCTGCGCTTGGACAACAGCGGTCCATACACTGCAGGATAGTAGTAGTAATAATAATATCCGGACAGTGCGTATGTACTTCATATAGTTTCAGCTCTCTTTTCCTCTTTCTTATGCCTCAACCTGATACTTAATATAAAGAAAAAAATAGATAATATGCACATAAGAGCTAATTGTTCAAGTGAGAATCCGGGCAGCCATGCCAGGTTGTATACATTTACACTGATGATCTGCAGTACCAATACCAATATGAAAATAAATGAAAATGCCATCAGGACCTTTCCGGTAGTTTGACTGAGTTGTAATGTGTTTATGTTATCATCAAGGTCAAAAGGCAGGACACCTTCAACGGTATATTTGCACCATGTATAATATGCACTTGCATATATCACAAGTCCGATACCCATACCACCGATCACTATATTATTTCCATAGAAAATGTCACCCATGATCGTGGTAAAAGGAATAACAAGAATAGGGATAAATAACCATGCCCATATTGAAGACCGTTGTAATAAATGAAAATCATAAGTAATTTCCAGCCACCAGATAAAATATAGCCCGATAAATACCAGCATAGCGTAACTGCCCCAAACATTCAACAGAAATATTAATGAAATTAGTGAAAAATTGATTAAGATGACCAATCGAAGAAATCGTGATATCTGTTGGGAAATATCGATCCCGAATGCCGGATCTGAACCTGGTATCTTCAGTTCGACCGAACGTTTGCCAAGTCTTTCAATATTAAGATTCATGTTGCTTAGCTTCTCTTCCATGGAATTGATCATAACCTGGGTGCCGGCAATTTCTTCGAGGATAGGCTCTAACCTGGCATATATTTCTTTTTCAAAACCAGTATCGATCAGTTGTTCTCTTATAATGGTTCTTCTGGCAAGGTTGACACCACCCCACAGGGCACATATACCGATCAATAACAATGCAAAATTAATAATGAAATTATTGGGTTCATCTGATTTGCCTGATAGTATTTCTGTCACATTCGCAAATGCTAAATAGATCAAGTATAATGCTGTGCATAACAGGCAAATAATACTAAATTTTTCAATTAGTGATATTCCTTGTCTCAATGTCTACTTCCCCCTGGTGCGAAAGTCATAAAAATATACAATAATACACAGAGGATGAATATCACCAGTCCGAGGTTTTTAATACTCTTGATGACCTGACTTACCCTGTACATCTGCGAACCATACTCTGTGATCTTGAGATTACTTTCATCAAATAATAGGTATTCACCAATGTTCTTTACTACTATCGGTCTACCATTGATAAGTACTGCCTCTCCCTGTATCCGGTTTTTGTCCAATACCCAGTTATCTACTAATTCACAGGCATCACCTTTTGTTCGTATCTCGCTGTTTGAACACGAATATATCCTGTGAATAACAGGCATCTTTACGTCTTCTATATCGAACATGATAATGTCTCCCTGTTGTGGGTCTGCATTCAGGTTCTGTATTAATACAAGGTCCTTTATTTCAAGGGTCGGCGACATGCTGCCTGAGGTTATAATTGCAAAAAAGACAAACGAGTTAAGGATAATATATGCAATTGATCCTGTTATCAGCAGGGGTAGCAATACTGATAGAAGTTTAGGTCTTTTGGATAGTTCATCATACCGTTTCATCTGTTTGCCGATAGGATATGTCTTATGGGATGTTCTTATTTTTTGTAGGTTAAGTATAGTAGGGGTACGGTTTGGCTTATTGATACAGACCCTGTACAGGATAAATAATAAAAAAAGCCAAAAAAAATAGATTATAACAATAGATGGATGATCATAACATAAGTATAATGCACTATAGATTATTCCTCCGATCATCTGTTCAATAAATGACATTTTTAATAAAAATTAAAGGGTTGACTTAATGTCAACCTATTAACCGGTCTGGTTTGACGCCCAGTATGTACTGCTACTTGTTCTTTCGCTACTGTTCATGGAAATATCTAATTCCCAGCCGTCAGACGTATAGTTGGTGTGGTTTGCTACTATAATGATTCCACCCTGATTACGTTCCATAGTAATATTGAGTCCTATCATTGTGTGACATGCCAGACAGGCAGTATTCTCAGATACGTCATCTCCATTTAAGGCTAATGTGGCATTATAGAAGGCTCCATGTGCCTCTTGTGGATTATTCAGTTGAGAGCTGGCATTCAGGTGGCAGTCAACACATGCTATTGTCAATGCGGCGTGAGGTGTATCCTGTGTTCGCCATGAGGTATTCCAGTCTCCGACACCTGTTAGACTTCCACTTTCATTGAATATCTCAAAACCATAACCCTCAATGTTGGTTGTATCGATCCCGTACATTGATAACCTGGATTCATTAACCTGGTGGCAGAAACATCCCGCATCACCGGAATTTCCTTCATTTACATATGATGAATGCGCTCCACCTCTGGCTACGTTGGCTCTCCATTCACCAACCTCGGCTGCATGACATCTCTCACACATTTCATATTGACTTTGGGCAGTTCTAACACTAAACCACTGATGCTGTCCCACGAACATTGATATTGTGCTGGGTATAATGAATATTCCGATAGCGATCACTGCAATACCTAATACTATTATTGCTCGTTTGTCCATCTACTAACCCCCGATTAATTATTGAATTCTATTTCTTGTAGTAGAATTTTTATGTAATAGTTACAGGAAAAACTATTTTACTTTATTAACTATTCTTCCCCCTGAGTGCCTTATATTATGGCAATAGTAATGATACTATAATATTAACCCACTACACTGATATATTTAAGTTTGATAGTATATATATTTATTGAAAAACTTAGAATCTGCCATTCTACTATGACCTTTTTAAGATTGGCAGTGGACATTGTATATCCTCTTAATGTCAAATCATTTAACTTGGAATAAGTATGAATAAGACTAAAATAGAGATGGTACACATGATGAAAAAAAATATTGCTCATCTTAAATACACTCCCGGACAGATTAAGAAGAAAACGAGAAAAATCTATCGTAAGATACTTGCAGAATCAACAAGCATTGATAGCGGAAATTATAATGGTATTGCAACAAGTGACGTCTATCGTCTATTTGAACTGTATGACCGGTATTTCTTTGATAGGTTTTTTCAAAATAATTATCAAGATAAGATCTTTTTTCGTTTATCAAAAAGAATGACCCGTGCGGCAGGAAGAATTGCATATACAAAACCGGCAGAGACATATACCATCTCTTTATCGACTACATTGATCTTCCAGACTTTTCATGATGTAACACGAGAGGTGTCAGCGAACGGAATTGTATGTCATGATAGATTAGAAGCAACAATGCATGTACTGGAACACGAGATCATCCATCTTCTGGAATGGGTACTATTTAATTCAACGAGCTGTTCCAAACCTCGTTTTCAAAATTTGAGCCATAACATTTTCGGACATACGCAGGTTACTCATCAATTGATAACTCAAACAGAGCGTGCCAGGAAAAAATTCAATCTTAGAGTAGGAGATAATGTGTTATTTGAATATGATGGGGAAACCCACTGTGGATTCATCTCCCGTATAACCAAACGTGCTACGGTTATGGCTAATGATCCGAAAGGAGACTATAAAGATCCTCAGGGAAACCGGTATAGTAAATATTATATTCCATTGCCATCACTTGAATTGATTAAATCGGTATAGGCTTTATAGAATAATCGTAAAAAAAGTGGAGTGCACCCTTTCTAATCATACTGATTTGTATATCGTGTTCTTTCAGACATTCGATATACGAATTTGATGTATACTATACACCCTGATCTGATGATGTACCAGACATCGAGATACTGGCCTGCCCTGCAGTCCAGTGCTTTATACAGTACATTTAATGTCAGTTGAGTGTCGATGGTTTTATTCAAGTCCCAGCCAATACATCTCCGGCTGACGACAATTAAAGCTGCCGTTCATATGAAAATTCAAATTGAGTAAATATATTATATAACAATACCATATACTATTCAGGTGCCAACATTGGGGAAAGAAGAAAAGATATATTCAGCAGGAATTACTAAAGGTCTTTCACTTATTAAAGAAACTAAAATCTTTTTCCAGGAATTGAATAATACAAATGATTTAGATGAGATTCAAACAAAAGTTTTAAATGATAATATTTTTGATAAAACTGCATTGGGAAGTAGAAGAAATGTTTTATCTCTAATTAAGCAAAGATTTTATTTAAATTCTGAAATAAACACTGAAATACTACAAAAAATCATTAATTCAAACTTAAATGATACTATTAAGAATTTCATCATCTATTATTATTTTTCAAAATCCGAAAGCATCGTATATGATATAACAACAAAAGCTCTTTACAATATGCTTTTAGACGGCAAATCAATTGTTACAAAAAAAGATATTCAAACATTTCTTGATAATCAATCAAAGACTCATCCGGAAATAAATAAATGGACTGAATCAACAAAAGAACGCGTTGTACAACATTATCTTGCAATTATGAAGGACTTTAAATTCCTCAAAGGCAGTCAAAAAAAGCAATTTGATATCCCGTTTATACCTGCTGAAATATTATTATTCATTTTATTCGAAAAGCTTGATGAAAAAATAAATATTAAAAAAATCCTAAATTCAGATGACTTTAAACTTTTTTTCCTTGAAAAAAATGAAATAATAAACTATTTCGAAGAAGGTGCAAAGATGGGATATATCAGATTCAATCATACAAAAGCGATTTATGATTTAGATAGTAAAGGAATGACATTGGAGGGATATGTAGATGCTATTACAGGATAAGTTTGACCAGCTTGAAGATTTACTTATTAACCATCGAAATTCTATTGGAATACATAACGGGGTCACATTTATCATGCTGATTTATAGTCCTGAAAGAGAGAATGAATGTAGAAAGAAAATAGATAACCTTCATGAAAAACTCGAATCTAACAATCTAACAGTATTGAATATTCCAGTAAACCTATCTATTCTTAATCATCTTAAAAATGAAAAAATTTTAGACCAAATTATAGAGTTTGACAAAGAGGAACCTAAAGAAGTAAGAAAAGACCTGTTCAACAGATGTAAGAATTTTTTCAAACATGATATTCTTGAAAAAATACAAGAAAAAACCCCGGAAATAGTATTTATTACAAATTTATCCGGATTGTATCCGTATTATAGAGTATCTAATTTATTAAATTCATTGGAAAAGGAGATCAAAATTCCTCTTGTTGTTTTTTATCCCGGCGAATTTAAAGACGAAAAATTATTTTTCTTAGGTGAATTAGAAAGTAATGAATACTATAGAGCTCAAATAATCTAATGGTAGTGGGGAAAATGAAGATAAATGAAATATTTGTTAATAACATTGACAGGTATATTGATCCTGTAATAAAGATTGAAGATGATAATAATATCCAGCAGGAGCTGGAAGAATATGTTGTTACTGATAAAATTGCAGATAATTTAATAACTTTTTTTGAAAAATTCAATGAGACTGCATTGAACGATAGAAAAGATATTGGTGTATGGATATCAGGTTTTTTTGGCTCAGGTAAATCACATTTTGGTAAAATCCTGGGATATTTACTTGAAAACAAGGAGATAAATGGCAAATCGACTACTGATATATTCCTGGACAAGATCAAAGGACTTGATAGAGAAATGGAGATTAGAGGTTTACTCCATGAAGCATCATTGAAAATCAAAGCTCATGCGATCATGTATCAGATAGAATCCGAACATGATCAACTGGAGGAAAAAAAAACTATTACAAAAACAATTTATAGACAATTCTTAAAGTCTCAGGGATTGAGTGATGATCTACATATAGCAGAACTTGAACAGCAACTGATTTCAAAAGGAAAATATCAGGAATTCAAGGATAGGATAAAGGAAATATCAGATCAAGACTGGGTTGAACTCAGAAAATCGCCTCTCTTTTCAAAAAAACCTATATCAAAAGTGATGTTTAGTCTATTTCCGGAAAATTTCAGTTCAGAGGAAGAAGCCAAAGAAGAATTTGAAAAATATAAAGAGAATATTCAATTAACAATTGTTAAATTAGCTGAAAAAATTCATGATCATATTAAAATTTTGGAAAATAATGGAGAAAATTCACCACATATTATTTTCATTCTCGATGAGATTGGTCAGTATGTAGGTGATTCTGATGATCTGCTTTTAGAATTGCAGACATTGGTAGAGGATTTTGGTAAAATCGGTCTTGGCAGAATATGGTTTATAGTAACTTCACAGGAAAAGTTGGATGAAGTTATAGAGGGGGTAAAGAAAAAGGAAGAAAGTTATAAAAAAATCATGGATCGGTTTGAAACTAAACTGCACCTGACTTCTGAGAACATAGTGGAAGTCCTTGAAAAACGAATTCTTAAGAAGAAAGAGGCAGCTATTAGCGAGATTTCATTGTTATATTCAAGTTATCAGGGGACTATATCATATGCTTCTAAAATTGAAGGTTCAAATCGTGAACATATTGGATGCAATGAGGATAATTTCATCACTTCTTATCCTTTTTTACCATATCAACTTGAAATAACTCAAGAGATTTTCTCAAATATAAGACATCAGGCCGGACATTCGATCAGACTTACGGGAGCAGAGCGAAGCATGCTTGGAGTTACACAGGGGATACTAAAATCACCGGAGACTGATTTTAAAAATTCTAATGTTGGAAGACTGGTATCTTTTGATGAGATATTTGATCAAATAAGAACGGAAATTCCAAGTAACCAACTACGTGATATTAATGGTGTCAGTACAAAGGTTAAAGAAGATCCGACTCTGGCAATAAAGACGATTAAAACTCTTTTTCTCTTGCAGCAATTAGAATGGATCCCGAAATCCCTTACTAATATTTCACGAGCTATGCTAAATTCCACAAATATTGATATTACATCTTTAGAGTCAGATGTAAAATCTGTCCTTGATGAACTTATTAAAGCAAAGTATGTTATTTTTGAGAACGGCCATTACGAGTATATCTCAGGATCTAAGAAATTAATAGAAGAAGAAATTTCCAAAGAAAATGTAAAAAAGCATGAAATAAAAAGATTTGCCGTTGAACAACTGGAAAATGTTCTGGATTTTAACCGGTTGAATTATGAAAATGTAAAATATTTTGACATAAAGATGCTTGGAGATGATAATGATTTATCATCACGAGGGAATATCACATTAAAAGTCTATTCGCCTATTTTTGTAGAATATAAAAATGTTGAGAAGGCCACTATTATCGACGAGAGTCATAGGTCAACAGATACGGTTTTCTGGCTTTCCAATCCTGATATTACAATCGATAATGATATTTCAAAATACCTCAGGACTAAAAAAGTAATTGATAGAAGAGATAAGGATGAAAAGAAAAGTCCAGAAGAGATAGCCATTTTACGAGAAAAAAGAGAATCATTGGAAAGTCTTCGCCTGGGAATTGAATCGTCTATTAAGAGTGCTCTTTTATCAGGGAATATTATATATGACGGGACCGATGAAGTGCTAACAGGCAAGACTGAAAAGGTAGAAACTGTTTTTGAAAGAGAAGTAACTAAGGTAGTACCTTATATCTATACAAAGTTTGATGATGCTAAGTTCAAAGTAAATGAAAAGAGTATAAGAAGTATACTATCAGCAACAAGTGGATTGAACCGGATTGAAAAAGACCTTGACCTTTTTGACGAGAATGAACATATCAACCTTCATGGGAAAATATTAAATGAAGTTTATACTAAAATAAAGATTTCAAATGATAGGGGAGATATACTATCCGGGGCTGATATACTACATTATTTTGATGATGTCCCTTATGGGTGGAATGTTATTCTGGTTAGGATTGCGGTTGCAGCATTATTTAGAAATGCATCCATCAATTTAAAATATAATGGCAAGGAATATTTTGATTACAAAAAGCAAGAGGCTCAGGAGCTTCTTATTAATTCCAATAAATTTAAAAAAACAACTCTATGGATAGAAGAAACAGTTCAAATAGAGTTGGAAGAAAGAGAAAAGATCAAGCAGAACTTAAATGTTATTTTTAATATAAAATCTGATGATACAATAAATTCTCTTTCCCAAAACGTGGATAAGCAATTGGCTGAAATGGTATCTGAGTATGAAAGACAAAAGATCTTCTGGGAAGAGAATGGGTATAAGATAAAGCCTGTTTTTTATATGATAAGAGAGACCTGTGATAAAATATCATATGAAACGAATCCTGCAAAAAAGCTGAAAAAATTCCTTGAATTATATAATGAGACAAAAGAGCAAAATCAATATATCAACCAAATAAAAGATTTCAAAAACAGGGAAGATAAAAAATTATTATCAAGTATAAAAAAGCTGCCCTTTGAGATCAATGTCAGTTCTCAATCCATAGACTCTAACATTTTAGAGGAATACAGAAATTATATCAATGAAATTAATACTGTTGTCTCTAATAAGGAAATCGTAGAAAAATGGCCTGTAATACTTGAAAATTATAACAAAGCAGTTGAAAAGATCAAATATGTCTATGATATACTTCATTTAGAAAGATACAGTGTCTACAGTCGTATGAAAAATGAGATTAAAGGTGATCCGATTCTGGCTGCTAATATTAAAGAGAATTCATTTGATTCGATTAATTCATATTTATGTTTTGAAAATTTATGGGTTGATGATGATCTCATGTGCAAAAAATGCCAAAATACTATCTACGAACTTGATAATAACATTCTTGTTAAGGATAAAATCCGTCAAAATATAGAATTAAAACTAACACCAAAGATACCAAAAGAAACGCGTGTCAGTGTAAATCTAAAATCATCATCAGGGAAGACAATTATTCGTAATGATCCTGATCTTAAAGAGGCTCTTTCAAATATCGAGAAGAAAGTGAAAATCCACCTTGATAATGGTGAAACAGTTATCCTCCAATGAGGACTGATCATGGATAAGCAGACCAAGACCAAAATAAAGAATTTAGTCCTTGAATTAAGAGACAATTTCGAAAAAGAAATCGAAAACAGGCTCAACAATATTGGAATATATCCCGATAAAGAATGGAAAGACGGTCGCTCTCTCCCTCATCTTTCAAAAGATGAACTTGACAACAGAAGAAGAGTTGCAGCTTTCATCAAACGTGAAGAAAAAATAGGTCATGACCAAAAAAAAGCCACATCCGAATTCATCAAAGAAGCCAGTTACACCTGGATCAATCGTTTAATTGGCTTGAAATGCATGGAGTGCCGCAGTCTCATAGAAGAAGTTATCACCACCAGACCTGAGTACGGAGGCAGGAGCAAGCAGCACAGGGATTTCAGGGAAAAACATCCCGATCTGGCAGCACAGCCTGATGACGGTCTTACTGGCTGCCTTATTTGTGCATTTGAGAAAGTAACAAAAGAGATAAAGGTTTTGTTTGACCCTGATAATGAATACAGCCTTGTGATACCGAGGTATCCTCTTCTTAAAACATCTATAGAGAAGATAAACTCAGAGCTTGATTACGATACATACAGGCAGGATGAGTTCCTGGGCTGGGTGTACCAGTATTTTAATTCCCGGGAAAAGGACAGGGTATTCGAGGAGGTGCGAACAAAGAAAAAGAAGATATCCGGTAGTGATATTATCAATGCCACACAGCTTTATACTGAAGAGTATATGGTGCGCTTTTTAGTAGAGAATTCCCTGGGTGCTATGTGGATGGAAATGTATCCTGATTCGCAGCTTCGTGAGAGGTGGGAGTATTTTGTTAAAGATCCGAATAATTCAACGCGGGAGCCAAAACCTATAAAAGATATTACATTTCTTGATCCTGCATGCGGCAGTGGACATTTTTTACTGTATGCTTTTGATCTGTACTATGATATGTATCTGGAGGAGGGGGACATTCCAGAGGGCCGGATCCCTGAGTATATACTGCGTTATAATCTGCATGGTATTGATATCGATCTTCGAGCTATTCAGTTAAGCGCTTTGGGGCTGTACATGAAGGCAAATTCAAGAAATCCTGATGTGGTGGTGCAGCATATGAACCTTGTAAGTGCTGATGCTATTATGCTGGATAGCGATATACTGGGAGAGTTCTTGCAGGAGTTTGAGGATGATCCTACAGCCCTGGAGTTGATAGAAACTATCTGGCAGGGGCTTGAGAATGTACGGGAGCTGGGGTCACTGCTTAAGGTTGAGGAGCAGATAGATGAGGTGATTAAGCGGCAAAGAGCGAAGGGGACGCAGAAGTCTCTTGATGATAGGGACTGGAGGGAGAAGGGATGGGAGGACTGGAAGGGTGATTTGCTGACGGCGCTGAAGAGGTATTATGAAAAGGCTGCGCAGACGTTTGATCTGAATAGGCAGATGTTTGCGAATGAGGCGTGTAAGGGTGTACAGTTGCTGGATTTGTTGGAGAGGAGGTATGATGTGGTGGCAACGAATCCACCGTATATGGGACATGGAAATATGGGGGAAATACTTAAAATAGCAGTGAAGGTATTTTATCCGAAAAGTAGTAAAGATTTATACGCTGTATTTATTGAAAGATGCTTACACTTGACAAAAATTAATGGTTATACATCAATGATAACCCAGCAAAGTTTTATGTTTATAACTTCCTACAAAGAACTTCGAAAATTGATTTTAAAAAATACTATTCTGCAAAAGACGATACATCTTGGCCCTCATGCATTTGAGGATATCAGTGGGGAAAAAGTAAATACAACAATGTTTTCTCTTCTTAAGAACAAACTCAAGAACGAAAAAGGAATTTTTTTTAGATTAGTTTCGGAAGTTAATAAAAAGAAAATAATAAAATATTTAATAGCTCATGATGAATTTATAAATCACAAGGTTTTTATTATCGAACTCTCGGAATTTCAAGATGTTGAGGGGTGTCCATTTGTTTATTGGATGAATGAAAGTATACGAGAAAAAATCGCTACTTTATCATCTTTTAGAGACATTGCAGAAGCTAAAGAAGGTATAACTACTAGAGCAAATGACTATTATTTAAGATATTTTTGGGAAATAGATCCTTCTAAATTAGGATTAGATTGGATATTCTATGCTAAAGGAGGAGATTATAATAAATATTATGGTAATCTAGAATTGGTTATAAATTGGAAAGAGCACGGAAAATATATTAAGAAATTCCCAAAATCAACAATACCAAATAAAAAATATATTTTTAAAGAAGGCTTAACATATACAGATATTAGTGGAAAGGGATTTAGTGTAAGATATCTTCCAAAAAATGCACTTTTTGATTCAAAAGGAAAAGGAATTTTTCTTAAAGAAAATGATGAATTATTAATATATCTTTTGGGATTGTTAAATTCAAAATTAGTTACATGCGTGCTTAATATGTTAAATCCTACTATAGATATTAAAATAAATGATTTAAATAGAATTCCCGTAAAGGTACCTGACACATCGGTTTTAGATAAGATAAATTTATACACATCAAAAAATTGTAATATAAAAAGATCTTATCTCCAATTTACAATAAACGATAGTGAGTTCAAACAAACAGCACTCCAGTGGGTTTTAGAAAAAAAGAAAAAATGAATCTAAAAAATACATATTTTAAGAAAGGTGATTTCTTGCAAACTGAAACTATAAAATTAGCACGTATAGTTATTAATTATTGGGGAAAAAAATCATTTGATGAACTGTTAAAATCTGTGTTTTTAAATAAGAAAGCTTATACATCTAAATCATATTTTTATCATTTTGATCATACAGAATTAATTAATGGATGCTATTATGGCGAAATTAATAAAACAAAACTTCGAAAATCTCATAAAGAATTAACTTCTAAAGAATCGTTTGAATATAAAGATACCGAATTAGATGAATTATACGAATATGTACGTTTTGCTATTTTTTCTGATCATTCAATTGCAATTACTAGTAAATCAAAGTTTAATTCAGATGAATTTATTAAAATATTCAAAGAACTTTTTATTTTAAATTGTGAAGAATTTGCACAAATTCAACTAAATTATAGAATAAGTGATGATGATGTATTCTTAATGATTAACGGCTTTTGGAAATTAATCGAAGTAATAATTAAAAAATTACAAAAATCGAATCCTAGTCCAAGACCCACATTTGAAAAGATTGAGAAATTCATGAAAGAAGAAAAAACCGATGAATATTCTGCTACATTTTCATCTGATAAAAACTCAGAAACTGGGTTAACTCGTGATTATAAATCCCATATAATGAGTGGAATTTCATTGACAGATGCTGGCTATGGAGATGAATGTGTAATTAAAGGAATAACAAAAGACAATGAAATGGTCATATTTAATACAAAAGACAAAATAATTCAATCACGAATTATAAAAGCTGGAAATAACGTCGAGTTTATAAATTTGGTTTTAAATAAATTTTCAGATTTTATTAAACATGAAAAGGGAGAATAATTATGAATTTAGACGATTATTCTTTGTACTATAAAATAAAGAAATACGGGGGGATAAATCATCTAATTGGGAAAAATGGATTAGATTTTTGGATTGCTGTGATTATAACAGCTAGCTTTTTATTGCTCTTTAAGTTCAATATAATTGATTTAAATTGGAGAAATGGAACATTATCTTTCTTCAACTTTTTTATAATTATCACATCTCTTTCAATTGCTCTTATCGGTTTTTTATATACATATCGATCAAAATTTAATGAAGATAACGATTTTAATACATGGTTAATTAAAAAAGATGTTGTTGATGAGTTAGAGTTGTTAATAGATTATCCTCTATTTCTTATTGTAACAAGCATAATTGTATTAATTTTATATGGTGTGGTTTTAATTATGTTTAATATTTCAAATGAAACTATGGCAGTTCTATTTGCAATTCCAATATTTTTTAATATGTATGGTTATGCAGGATTCATTTATGCAATGATAACTAATGGGTATTATTCACATGCTTTTAATAAGTTTAAAAAAAAATTAATCAAACAGGGGGAAGAAAAATAACATGAGCAAATCTTTACTCCAACCTTTCGCAGTCATCTACCCCCTACCTACCCATCTTGCATCCCGTATCCTGCAGGATAAAAAATCCATATTCGTAAAATATCCCACCCATGAGACCATCTCGCCAAAACTTACATCCTGTAAAAAACTCATGCTATATATCTCAGGAGCGAATAAAGAGATAGCAGGAGAGGCTGACATAAAATCCATCAGCCTCATGACCTTATCAGAAACCATATTAAAATACGGCAGCAACCTGTTCCTGACAGAAGATGAACTGCGGAAATACTCAAACGGTAGGGATAGCAAGAAAATGATGGTATTCGAGCTTGATGAAATTACCTCATATCCAGCGCCGAAAGCGCTAGGGCATGGGATAACGATGGTGGGGGAGTATATATCTAAAGAAGAATATAATTTACTGGTAAATAAAGGTGATCTAATTTGACAATCGAATATATTAGAAAGACCATGACTCTCCTTAAAGAGCTTGAACTTGAGGAATACCAGAACAAATAGGTTGTTTGATGTATGAGCTGGGATAAGATTCTAATTAAAATTCAATCTGGTGTTCATGATAAAAACATAAGATTTCAGAATCTAAGAAAACTTATATTACACTATGGTTTTACTGAGAGGATACGTGGTGATCACCATATATTTACGAAATAGAATGTTTTCGAAATAATAAATTCCATTTAAATGAGGAAGACTATGAAAGATGAGATAAAATATGAAATGGTAATATACTGGAGTGAAGAAGACGATGCGTATATTGTAGAAGTACCGGAACTTCCTGGTTGCATGGCAGACGGGAAGACTTATGAGGAGGCAATTAAAAATACTCTCACTGTGGTCCGGGAGTGGATAGAAACTGCGAATGAACTGGATAGAGAGGTCCCGATACCAAAAGGCAGGTTGATTTATGCTTAATTGTAAATTAACCGCGGATACACTCACCCCCCTACGGAGTTGAGTGCCTGCTACGCCTGAAGGGCGTGCAGGTAACGCAGATAAACGCGGATACGCTACCTGAATATCTGCGTTCATTTGCGTTTATCTGCGGTTTTTTATTATTCATCATCACGAATTGAAACGATCTCATGTGCGAAAAAGTGATATAGCATCGCGATGGAGTGGCAGTATGAACGAAGAAATAGATTTGACTTCATCTAAGATGAACTGCGGAAATACTCTAACAGCAAGGACAGTAAGAAGATGATAGTGTTCGAGCTTGATGGGATTAAACCATATCCAGAGCCGAAAGGAATGGGATATGGGATAACCTTGGTTGGAGAATATATGTCGAAAGAGGAATATGGTGAGTTGGAAGGTGATTTGAATTGAAGACTAAAATTTTATATGATGCAGAACCTATTACGCAAATCCTTCGGGAATTGAAAAATGAACTGCAAAATAGATATGGAACTCAGCTTAAAGGTGTAATATTATTTGGCTCTTATGCAAGAGGCAAACAAAAGAGCGGTTCAGACATAGATATAGCCATAATCTTAGAAGATTTCTCTCATGCCTGTACTGAGATTGAACACACAGGCGATATTGTATCCTCACTATCCTTAAAATTTGACACATTAATCTCTCTTGTCCCTATTAAAGAAAAAGACTGGCTAAAAAGAAAGACTTCTTTGATCTCAAATATTAGACGCGATGGGGTGGTAGTATGAACGAAGAGATAGAAGCTCTACTAAAGAAAGCAGATGAGAGCATCAGAGGTGCCAAACTTCTGTTTGATAATGGTTTGTTCGGATTCGCAGTTTCAAGGGCATATTATGCTATGTTTTATGTAGTAAGTGCAGTACTCCTAACAAAAGGTCTGAGCTTTTCAAAACACACAGCAGTAGTAGCGGCTTTTGGTCAGCATTTCGTCAAAACGAATATATTTGAGCATAAGTTTCACCGGTATCTGGTAGAAGCCTTTGAACAAAGACAAATAGGAGATTACGAGGTGCTAGATGAGATTACAAAGGAAACGGCGCAAAGGAGTATAAACAGAGCTATAGAATTCATAGCCGCTGTTAAATATTTCATTGATAAAACTTAAGAATAATACAATAAGAAGATAAGTATGATATGTTCTAGATGAATTAAATAGAACAATGTATGATGAAAGTATCATAATCAATTAGGGAGTGAAGAGTATGGGAAATGAATATAGCATAAAGGAAATCATGGAAATGATCGGGAGAAATGAAATATATCTCCCTGCAATTCAACGAAAATTCGTATGGAAGTATGAGCAGATAGAAAGTCTTTTTGATTCTATAATGCGCAATTATCCAATTGGAATGTTCCTTTTTTGGTTTGTGCGTGGTGAAAAAAAAAATGAATATACATTTTATAAATTTTTACAAAACTATCACGAAAGAGATCGAAAATTTAATGAGATCGCACCTAAACCCGAATTAAAAGAAGAAATAATAGGAGTATTAGACGGGCAGCAACGATTAAGCTCAATGTATATAGCACTTCAAGGAACATATGCATATAAAAAGCGCTATGCACAATGGAATAATGATAATGCTTTTCTACAACGAAAATTTTATTTAAATCTTTTAAATCAATCGACAAATGATGAAGAAGATTATAAATATGAATTTAAATTCTTGACGGATCAAGAAGCACAGCAAATAGATTCAAAACATCTCTGGTTTTTAGTCAGAAATGTATTGGAATGGGGGGATGACCCAGAAATAGATGACTATTATGATACATTAGTAGACCAATATAATATTCCAGAAGAAATCAAAGATGTTATTAAAGAAAATCGAGGACAATTAAAAAAAATCCTACGAATTTTACATCAAAGATTAATATTAGAAAAGCTAATAAATTCATATAAAATAGAAGAACAAAATTTAGACAATATCCTTGATATATTTGTACGAGTTAATAGTGGTGGAACAGTTCTATCAAAATCTGATCTACTCTTTTCTACAATAGTTGCTAATTGGGAAGAAGGAAGAGATGAAATAGAAAAATTCCTTAAATCCGTTAATAAAAAAGGAGATGGTTTTTGGTTTAATAATGACTTTATTATGCGCTCATGTTTAGTTCTGACAGATTGTCCTGTGCTTTTTAAGGTAAATAGTTTTAAAAAGGAAAATATAGAGAAAATAAAAAAAGAATGGGAAAACATAAAAATTGCCATTAGTAAATCTATTGATCTGCTAGTAGAATTTGGTTTTTCTGGAGAAAACATAACATCTCATAATGCTATACTCCCAGTAGCATATCATTTTATCAAAGGGGGTAATGATTCTCCAAATTCTAAAAATGAAATACGGAGTTATATAATCCACTCCCTACTAAAGCAAGTATATGGTGGACAAGGAGATCAAGTATTATCAAGCTTAAGAGATGCTTTAAGGAAAAAAGAAGATGATAATTACACTCTTTTGCAAAGTGATTTTTCTTTAAATACGTTTTTAAGAACAAAATTATCAGGAAATAAATCGTTAGAAATCACTACTGGAGATATCGAAGAAATATTACAATACAAGAAAGGACCTTACACTTTCATGGTGTTGTCATTGTTGTATCCAAATTTAAAATTCGGTCAGGTCAAGTTTCACCAAGATCATATACATCCAGCGAGTTTATTTACAAATGCCAAACTTAGAAGAAACAATATTCCAGAGGAAAACTGGAAGAATTGGCAAGAAATGAAAGATCAATTGCCTAATTTACAATTAATGGAAGGAAAAGAGAACGAAAGTAAAAGCAAGACACCAATTAAAAATTGGTTATATGGAACAGGTGATAATAACACTCCAAATGTCGTTGATGTAGATAAATATAAAGTTGACAATTATATTCCTGAAAATGTCGATCTCGATTTAGATAATTTTGAAGAATTTTATAATGAGAGACTAAACATATTCATAGAACAAATCAAGAATGTACTGGGTGTAAGAAATCCAACCGATACGAGTTGACGTTATTAATGTCCATCCAAAACCTCCTATCCTCATCAGAAAGCAAAACCCTTGAATTCAAAGAGTCTATGCCAACCCCACTCTCAATTGCAAAAACAGCCTGCGCATTTGCCAACGGCGGCGGCGGATCAATCATAATCGGAGTGACTGATAAAGACAAAAAGATCACAGGTATAAGCGAACTGGAAATCCCTGATCTGGAAGAGAAAATCTCAAATATAGTCTACACCATGGTTGAGCCCATACCTGCCTTTAATACAATGGTATACTACATCAAAGAAAAACTGCTCCTGAAGATCGAAATATTTCCAGGGAGCCTTAAGCCCTATCATCTAAAAAATAAGACCGAGATCGATGGAACCTATATCAGGCTGGGTTCTACCAACAGGAAAGCAGATTTTGATACAATTGAAGAGCTAAGGCGCATGCGGATGAATATCGGTTTTGATGAGATCGAAGTGCAAGAAGCATCCATAGAAGATATTGCTCTGGAAAACCTCGATCTCTACCTTAATAAAAGAAAAAAAGCCAGAGATATTCCAATAGCAAAACCTGACACAACCTTACTAAAAAAAATAAGAGTAATAAAGCAGTATAACAAAACCATTCATCCGACTGTTGCAGGCATTCTCCTATTTTCAAA
>MZXQ01000154.1:0-371 GCA_002926195.1 Candidatus Methanomarinus sp. HR1
TCCGCGCTTGCTGTCATCGATATGACGAGGATCAGTGCCACCGCCACAATCCCGATTCCAATTGTTCTTATATTCATTATATTCAATATATTCATTATTTTCATCTCCTTTTTGTTTAAATCTGCTTTCTCATAAATCTGTTCTGTTGTTCATTGTTCGATACGTTTTAGATCCATTAGATTTCCCTTCATTTCCGCCCCTGTGTTTCTTTATCTTTTGTTTAACTCCCCTCCTCTTTCATGCTATAATACTTATTTTTGGATATGCCATAATCGTGATTACATTCATGCTTTTTCACATCAGGGATGGAAACGGCAGCACCGCTCACATCTTCGGATTCGATAGATTCCGCATGAGCCGTTCTGGCGCTC
>MZXQ01000154.1:474-1346 GCA_002926195.1 Candidatus Methanomarinus sp. HR1
GCAACTTTTACATATTAAGTCTTTCGTACAATATCTGAAAAACTTTTTGATTATCCTTTAATTCCAGAGTTAGTTTTAAATGCTTTGATTTAAATTTAATTATGAAATAACTTTGATCTATGTAATCGGTTTTAGCCACACACACTTTTTCATCATTTCAACTCCATATAAATATCCATATCCCCACCAACCACTGGATTAAGCGTGCATGGGGCTGCGAATTCGCAATTATGCTTATTACTACCAAGACCTTTTGCAGCCACTGTTATTTTTGTTACGAATACGAGAGTCTCATCGTCTGTAGTATCATAATACCCATTTTTATCCGAAGTAGCGTCCCATAAGATCCCTGTAACGAAATTCGCGCTTTCAATTGATGTATGGTTTGTCATCATGATGCTATTTATGATCGGTACATTCGGTATGCCGGTCCCGTAGACCGTGAATGATGTCGTGTTCGTTGCATTGCCCGGATCACCACTGCTGAATAACTCAGTGATGTTATTATTCACAAATCCGGTCGCATTATTGCTGCCGACAACCATGCCAAGGTTGGTATCGGCATCAAGAAAGTCCTGTCCGCTTGCATTCAGGGTATTATCACTATCGCAGCCGAGTGCGTGTAGGGCGCTCCAGTTTATACTTGCGCCAGCATTTACGATATAAGCGTACCCAACATCGGTCTCATTGCTCCATGTCCAGTTATAGAGCAAGTTGGAAGCACTGTCTGCCAGTGCGATGCTGCCACTCACATTCCCGTAGTACTTCTGCCACGCTGAGACGTTTATCACTGCTGATGCGTTGTTGTTCGTGGTGTTTTTCGCAGACTCGCTGGCAGAATTGGCAGGGTTTGCCCATACTGAGATGTTGTG
>MZXQ01000154.1:1410-2120 GCA_002926195.1 Candidatus Methanomarinus sp. HR1
GCATAGTTTGCAATCGTTGCATTGATCGTGATGTTCCTATTTCCTTTGACATGGCAACCGGTCCCGGTCTCGGAGATCGATGATATGTTTTCAGAAGTATCCCAGTGATTAAACGTTACATTGATCACTCGAAGGTCCGGTTTATAGAATATGTAAAAATTCCAGACTTCCGATTCATTGCTTAAAATACCATCTGTTGCATTTACCTTCCAGTAGTAATTACCCTCCGCCAGACGGTAATGGTTTAAGATTTCATCTGCTGACAGGTTTCTGTTGTATATTGCTACTTCGTCTATTGTGCCGTTGAAATGCATACTACCATGATCCCGGCAGTCATCCCTTGATGTACCAATTAAAAATGGCTGGTCACCAGGAGTGTTCGGGTTCCCGGGCAAACTGAATGGTTGTGAGGTCAAAGAGGTCCAGACAGTACCATTCCATACATAACCTTGTGGCTTAGTGCCATCATAATATAATTCGGTTGTATTATTGCCGTATAGAGTCAGTGCCACATGATGCCAGTTTCCATCATAATAGTTGATATCAGGTAGATAAACATCATTATCCCAAAACCCACAGTATAGTCCAGGTGTGTTCTTTGGGGGGCTGCCGCCAATCTGGTCCTGTGCAGTCGTGAAGAACTCAAATGCTGTGTCATTTTGTCCAGTCGCTCCACCATCGAAAATAGGCTGGTTTCCTGAATTATTAGT
>MZXQ01000154.1:2176-2456 GCA_002926195.1 Candidatus Methanomarinus sp. HR1
ATATTATAATCCGGGGTTCCATTCACTGTTCCATTATTCGCATTGACACTAAAATCATAAACGTGAGTCGAATTTTCACCAAACTCGCTTATGTTATCAAAGTGCATTAACATGAGCAAACCTTCTTCCGATGGCTTTATTGGCAGTGCGGTCAAATTATAAGTTATAGTACTGCCATCAGCAACGTTCTCTTCGATATGAACCAAACCCTCGGAAGCATTTAAGCCGTTAATATTGTCGTTTGCATAGAAATAAACTGTCATGTCGTCATCATTTGCAT
>MZXQ01000154.1:2497-3102 GCA_002926195.1 Candidatus Methanomarinus sp. HR1
CAAATGTTCTTGTCTCTGAAGTAACAGCATTACCTGCATCATCCCTGCAAGTCACATACCAGTTGTGAGAAACGTTGGAAATCCCGGAAACACTACAAGTGGTTGGTTGCCCTGATATGGAAGCAATACTGCTGTGATCAGTTACGCCATCAATCGTCAGGTCGCATGATAACTCACCATCCAAATTGTCTGTTGCTGTCCAGTTGAAGTTGACTGTTGATGAACTCAGATCGGCTATATCATCCGGATAATTCAGTTGAATGCCTGGCACGGTATTATCAACCGTGAAATTAACAGTTGTTAAATAACTTTCAACATCGCTTGAATTATCATCAACAACCGCAGTTACGTTCATACGGTATTTTGCATCCGAAACCGTGCTCGTATCGAAAATGACGTTCACGTTACTATCGTCCGGGCTGTAGAAACTTGAGTTGATTGTCGTATTGAGCGTGCCGTCAGGATTGTAGAGATATAAGCTGTGGTTTACCATGCCAGGTGCATCCGGGTCTTTTGCTATGATTATGTTGATGGTCATATTTCCGGCATAAGAGTCGTTCAAGTCGTAATCCTTAGTGCCGATGGCATTCTCATAATAGGCGATA
>MZXQ01000154.1:3128-3577 GCA_002926195.1 Candidatus Methanomarinus sp. HR1
CCGGCATTATTCTCAACATAAACGCCTAACTGGAATTGGTCACCCTGTTTTATTGTTGAGAACCAGAGGTCAGGCGTGAATTGTGCTTGTGTCCAGTTCGCCGCGTCATTTGCTGAAGTCCAGGCAACGTTAGAATCCGCGAAACTTACGTTTGTACCTGAACTGCCATTTGCATACCGTACTGAGTAGTAATTCCCTGCTGTTGTTTCGCTCTCGTAAGCGATATAAAATGTATCGGTTGTATCAATGCCACCGAATTTACTGTTGTTTACACCAAAACACGATTTCGAATAGCTGCTGTTTAGTGACGTGTAATAGATGTCATCTAAATCAGTCGTACCAAACGTATTCAGTCCTACGCAATTATCCGTATCTTTTGAGGGTTTCCGGACTCCGCGTTTGTAAAGGTCTAAGACTTCATCGCCTGACAGGCTTCGGTTCCAGATTGC
>MZXQ01000153.1 GCA_002926195.1 Candidatus Methanomarinus sp. HR1
TGAATCTAATCTTATGATTTGATGAGCTTTACATACTCAGGATCAATTATCCAGTTTGCCCATACCTTCTCTCTGATCACTATATTGTCCTTGTATGGAAGGTTGATCCACAGCGCCTCTTTTTCATCAAATAATAGATGAACTGAAATGAACCTGTTGCCATGGACATTCTGTAAAAACTTTTCTTTGGTTTTGGCATTGAAATCACCCATGGGAAAGGTCTTTTTATTCATTTCAAATTTTGGCTGCTTAATTTTAATGTGTTTTTTAAGTTTATCATCAATATCAACTATCGGAGGACCTATAATCTGTACAATTATCGATATGTGTGCAGGGATATTTCCAAATAGTAAATTAAAAGTCATATCATCTATCGGACCTGTTACTGCACCCTCTATCATATTACTTGTTCGTTCTGAGATATCACAGATCTTCCGTATCACATTGTCCAGGCTTTGCACACTCCATATTTCCTGTAAGGACATTTCCTGTTTCTCATTATATAAAGTTTCCAGCAGATCAGTAATTAATCCAATTGATTCGTTGATCGTGGATATCTGCTGGTTTCCAGAAGAAGTCGCAGCGGTTTTTGGTGGTAATGCCCGGTATTTTTTAGGGCGATCAGAGGTAGAGTCTATCCATCCTTTATTTTTGAGTCCTCCGAGTGTTCTGTACACTATGGGGTACTGAACATTGATTTTCTTACTAATATCCTCAGCAGTCATCACGCCGTTTAATACTAGGGTATAATATGCATGTGCCTCTTTACGGGTCAGATTAAGTGTCAGTAGTGCGTTGAGTAATTGCCTATCAATTAACTTGGTGTTTGACTTTATCATTATTATGTTGATAATATGTAAAAAACTATATATCTTTTTTGCTGTATATTACATGTAATATTATATACCAGAATTTATCAGAATAAATAAAGAAATATATAGGAAGTTGTTATTAATGAGTGAAGAATGGAAAGATAAAAGAGAATCTTTTGAGATATTAGATGGCAGAGGACACGTGGGTAATTTCCTGCAGACTGTTCTAAAAAAGTGCGAAAATTTAGCCAAAGATACTGGAATATGCGTGATCCAGAGTTTCGAGCCGGTCCCACTTTATTCCAATCTATCTGATCTTGGTTTTGAACATTTGACCGAAAAAGTCTCTGATAATGAATACAGAGCGTATTTTTACCGGACAAAAAGTATAGGAAAAACCACAGCTGTGAAAGTCCCGCTGCACCCGGCAGCTCTTGCCAATCTTGGAAAAACTGATAAAGCACTTGGCAAGATAGCATCACAGTTTTGGCAACTTGTCTGGAATAAAGAAGACCCTGCTATAGACCAGAAGACTAAATACCTGCTCTCACTTGCCAATGCAGTGGGTGCCGGTCGCCATCGACAGGCAACACGAGAACTGGTGAAGGCATACTTTGCCGGTGTTACTGTTAATGAACTGGATGAACTTTTCTCACTCTTTGTCTGGAATCAGGGAATCGGCCATTTTGCATCGGAAATAGGACCTTCACAGCTTTTTTCTGCCTACCAATTGATTAAAAGGCTACAGGGTGAAGGAAAATCCAGGGATGAAGTGATGGCGCAACTGATTGAGAAATTCGGTGAGAGTAACCCGGATGTCAGTGTGCTTGAATCCCAATGAAACGATAGTAAGGAGATGACATAATAGCAATCATCGAGATCGATCTTTCATCACCGGTAGATAACCTGTGTGATTATTCATTCAATTTCTA
>MZXQ01000152.1 GCA_002926195.1 Candidatus Methanomarinus sp. HR1
ACTTGATGATGCAGGTGTTACGAAGATCATCGCAGTACCGCTCTTTATTTCATCATACGGCGGCCATATTCAGGAGATTGAATATGTACTCGGACTAAGAGATACACTTCCACTGGCAAATGAGATTACTATGATTGAGGGTGTAACGATGAAACGATCAATAACCCCTGGCAACAATTGTTATGTAGTATCTTATACAGTTGCCAATACATCCGGAATTATGCATACGCAAAGTGAAGAAGAGGAGGAAGAAGAACTAATCCCTGTTGATACTAATGCCCGGATCATTCTAACCAGTGCAATGGATGATCACTGGCTGATCGCTGATATCGTGGCAGATCGTACAGCAAATCTTGTTGTCGATCCCTCAAATGAAACACTGGTNNGAAAACATTGATGGATGGGTTAACTGCACATCGTCTCTTGCAAACCAGGCTAAATTGAAACTTAAACAATGGAATAATCCTCTGATCGTTTTGGATGGAACAGAAATTAGTTTTATTCATCACAATGATACGCTTCATCCGCAATACAATCTCACAACAACGGTTGAGAATGCCAATGGACCTATTGTGGTTCCATTAATGGTTAGTGAAGGATATTTTACTGGCAAAAAGATTCCAGGTTTGCTTGAGAATTTGACTTATGCATATGATAAAAAGGCACTCACACCTCATCCGAATGTTGCAAAATGGATAGAGATGAGTGCTTCGCAGGAGTTTACAGACCTGACTGTCGGGATCTATGATAATAATGAACTTCTTGATATCTCGATCTATGATGTGGAAAAAGCTCATGGAGATATCTGTCTTTGTGTTGCAATAGCATTTAAGGCAACCCAGACTGCGTTTTCTGAGTGGGATGGTACTCCGGTAAGAGAAGACATCGAGATTATCACCCGACATCCGTCAGATGGTCATACCGAGACTTTTGAGTATATTTTAAATTCAATAGACAATGTTACGGTTGATCTTCCCATGGGAACTGATATAGTGAATCTCAGTCTGGATAACTACAATTACCAGTTTATCGATAAATCGAGTGGTGATAAAGTTGTGGTTAGTGTAAAGGAGAATATATTTCCTGATGGGTTCTCTGACTTAAGAATAAAGTGTAAACAGAAAACTGCAACACCTGATGAAAAATCTGCTTTTAAACTCATGAAGAATGAGCTTAAAGATAAATGTCTTTATCAGCCGGCAGATGAAGTATTTGATGTTGAATACAATGGTGGATCAAATATAACACCCCCGGATTCCGGAAGTGAAATTGAACTCACAGTCGAGATCATACCTGCGATCTCAATGACAGTTCCAACAACAAGTGTTGACTTTGGTAAGGTTGGAGCCGGGATGACCTCTGACAATCAGATTATCACTGTTATAAACACCGGAGCAGGATCTGCAAATTTCTCTGCCATACTGCAAGAGGACGATGGTGGATTCTATAGTAAATCACTGAAGCTGAACGGTCAGGATATCAGTGATTTCTGCGTGATTGTACCAGCTGACGTATCAGACTTTGTGTATGAATATAATGTTGTTGCAAACCTTGTGGTACCTGATGGATCCGGAGGGATATACGGTGGAACGATATTCTTTATTGCAGAGAATGAATCATAGGGGAATAATACCCCTACTTTTTCTTTTTTTATTGATCCCGTCAGCTTCCTGCATTGGCATCGGTGCATCGCCTGATCAGATCGATTTTGGTATGGTAGGTCAAGAAGAGTGTGTGGCTCAAGAACTATACGTGATTAATACAGGCAGCGAAACAGAGCAGGTTCTGCTTACTGCGAATGGAGTGAATCTTAGTATAGAACCACGAGATTTCGTCCTTGAGGCAAAAAAGTC
>MZXQ01000151.1:0-223 GCA_002926195.1 Candidatus Methanomarinus sp. HR1
TTGTTCAATGTTTTGCTGGCAACTCACTGAACTATCCCTGAGTATAGCATCCGGGTCACACAGCCCTATGTCCATATCATTTAATAACGCACCATAAACAGGATCTATTTCTCCAGTGGGAGGGTCATTCCATGTAACTGTGACTTTAATATGGTGATAGGTTTTATCATTTGGTACTGAAAATGGCCAGTATTGATCGTCGGATGAGTCTATCGTTCCTCCT
>MZXQ01000151.1:345-2840 GCA_002926195.1 Candidatus Methanomarinus sp. HR1
TCGTAGTTTTTATATACGCCATCACCATTAACAATATCGGAAAATCCACTTTGATTATCTGTTTTCCCTCTTGCGGAAACCACACCATCAGCTATAGTTTCTTTGAATCCATCACCATTATTATCGTCAGTCCATGCAAAAGCTCCTCCCGGAGCTATAACTTCAGGTTTATTTCTGCCATTTTCATGCCCCTCATCTCCAGTATCGCCACGACTACTATAGGCTGCTACTTCATCAATTTGCGTGCCGAACATGGTATTATCTCTTGATACATCATCTTCTTGAGCGAACCAATGATTGGTAGCACCGACAGATATCACATTCTTTGCAGTTCCGGGACAAGTAATACTATTATAATTTCGGTTAATAATATTACCGTTTTCATCAATCGTGACACCTTCATTTCCGGCTGATTTTATAAAAATAGCTCCATTTCTCGCAGCCCAATCAGCGCGCTGTTCCCACTTGGTAGTACCATCTGAATTTATTATACAATTATTATCATCATCTAAAAAACACATACTCATACTTATTACCTGAGCATTTGCATCATTTACCGCATGTTCTATTGCATCATACATTTGCTGGTTATAATTACCCAGGGGGCCCGGTATACCACCAGCCTTAATAACCGCTAATTCTACTTCAGGAGCTACTCCTTCGTACCCGGATGGTGTATGGTCATTATTAGCAATTATCCCTACAACATGCGTGCCATGCCCTATTTCATCATCGGCATAATTATCATTTATCATTTTATCTCTAACATCAAGTTCATAGACCGGGGTTGGTAGATAGGGGTGGTGATGATCAATTCCAGAATCAATTACTGCTAATCTAACTCCTGAACCTTTTAATTCAGAATCTATTTCCCTGACAAAATCCACGTCGGTCATTTTTTTAGACATGTACAATTCAAATTCAACAGGGATATCATGATATTCAATATGGGTAACAAACGGGAGTTCGGCAACCTTAGTTAAGTTATCTAATAGAAGATAGACTCTAAAGTCTGTTATTTCATCATTGTAACTTTTTTTTATTATCATTCCAAAATTCTCTAATGTTTTAATCATAGCATCGGTAGCTGCGTGATTTTCAACATCCAGAAAAACATGGTAATACTGTTCGCCGTTCTCAATTCGTATATTATACTCCTGGGTCATTAGCGGGAAATTGATCACTCGCCTTACATCTGTTATTTCTGATAACAAAGAAACCCTGGTTATATTAGTTATTGGTATTCTTGCTTTTATAAAACCTTCAGTTTGATAATATCTGCTTGAACTAACTCCAAATGTTTCAAGCTTATGATATAGATTCTCAGTAGGCTTGTTTGGAGTATATAATTTTACTAACACTGTTTCACCGACATCTGGCGGTACCTTATATATTTTCTCTGTGGTTTGAATCTTTACGATTTTAGATGAAGGTTGAAAATCGCTTTCAATAATCCTCTTTAAAATCGGTTCAATGTTGGTCTTTCTCTCTAAAGTCTTTGCTACCATGACTTCTTTACTTAAAGATGGGGATTCCCATAGTATTTCTTCTAACTTTGAATCATGACTAATCGTAATGTTTCTTGAATCCTTTAGTTGGCCAACGGCTTCATTTTTAAGTATATTAATAGTAGGATGATTTTGAATTGGCTCTGCTATTGCTATCGCTGTATAAGTTGATAACAATATCACCCCTATTAATAATGGGGAAAGAAAGACTTTAATTTTCATATTGATCCTCCCCATCCAGATAAAATAGTTCCATTGGAATGCATTTTTATAATAATATATGTTCGTGATTCCATAGGCGTCATCACTTCAAATTGTACATACCAAATACTCTGGTTATCCACACTAACATTTTCAATTATTTCATAACCTAACTTTGAATATGCATCAATCCATTCTTTTGTAGTATTGTTAGTTTTTGCATATTCAATGGCCTCTTCAGGAGTATCGATTGGAAGTTCTATCTTATGATTCTCTTCCTCGATACAGCCTAAAAAAAGTGCGCTCAGACATACAACCGCAATTAGTATTCTGTGTGTTAATATCTTCATCATGATTGCTTCCATTTGCTTTTATTTATAAGTAATTTCCGAATTAATTTTTATTATATGTCCACCACTTTATTGTGATCCTCGAACTTTTTAATATGACTGCCAATACCAGTGGTTACATCTATGTTAGAATTATCAGATCATACCATGAGTACTATGACACATATAATTTGTTTTAACTGCAAGTTGATTCGTAGTTATGGGCTGTGGCCTCCGTTATTATAACTGCCTTAAATAAAAAAGAAGGATCTCTGAACTGTAAAGAAAGACAGGCCAATTTTTTCTCTTTAGTGAATATGGGGATTACTTAACCGTTATCAATGGATTCATGTTTTTTTTAAGTACTATACGTATTGAATGACTGTGGTTTTTCGCACATATGCGTTAATCGGTCGTGTCCCTGACCAACTGATAACATTTAAATAGTTTAAATATA
>MZXQ01000012.1 GCA_002926195.1 Candidatus Methanomarinus sp. HR1
TCTTGAAAAATTAATGACAATATAGATTGCTCTTTTTTCCATACGATTTCGTAATACATATATAGAAATAACTGATAAACGCTTTTAGATTTAATTAATGATAATTCGATATGGAACAATTGGACCTATATTTGAAATGGCACCGCAGAATGTTGATTATTATGGCATCAGTATAGCCGGAGTTGCGAAATTATTCGACCTTAACAGGTTCTGTCCGAAATCAACCTGAAGGAGGTAATATATGAGAATACATTATCTACAGCATGTACCGTTTGAGGGTCTGGGGAATGTAGAAAACCTGGCCCTTTTAAAGGGGCATCAAATATCCTGTACACGTCTCTTTAAGTACGATCCACTGCCTGAAATGGATGAATTCGACTGGCTGATCATCATGGGTGGGCCCATGAATATCTATCAGGAGAATGAGTTTCCATGGCTGGCTAATGAGAAGATTTTTATTAAAAAGGCGATAAATACCGGGAAACTTGTGCTGGGTATCTGTCTTGGTGCCCAGTTGATCGCTGATATGCTGGGTGCGAAAGTCTATCAGAACAGATACCCTGAGATCGGGTGGTTTGATGTGAAGCTTACCAGAGATGCTCATAATTCTAGTATATTCAATAAGTTTCCAAAACGTTTCACTGCATTTCACTGGCATGGTGATACCTTTGATCTGCCGCCGAAGTGTGTATGGATTGCACAATCAGATGCATGTAAACATCAGGCTTTTGAGTATGACGGCCGGGTTGTAGGATTGCAGTTCCATCTTGATACGACGATTGAGAGTATTCGGAACTTGATAGAATATTGCAGTGATGAATTAAATGATGGGGTTTATATTCAGAGTGAAGCTGAGTTGATGCTACATTTAGAGAATCTTAAAGATCTGCGCAAATATAGTGAGATGTTACTTAATGTAATGGAAACTAAATTTAGTAAATAAACAAAAATAACGTGGATAAGTTAAAATAAAAACATAAAATTTATCCTTTAATATATCTAATATTATATGATAACCATGAAAAAAAAAGATGAAAAAACCATTGTTTTATTCAACCCAATGCCTGTAAAACATCCAGTGGAGATCAGGAATAAAATGACTACATCTCTTCAGGTTCCACTTATCAATGTTCCGCTTTCTCTTCTGGCTATAGCAAGAATGGTTAAAAACGATCATACAATCAAGATCATAAATGCTGTCGTAGATACTGATTATAGAGAACTGATCCTCAATGCCTGTGAAAATGCACTGTGTTTTGGTGTCAGTAGTATGACATGTTACCAGATCCGGGACGGACTTGACATTTCCAGGGCTGTAAAGGAGCGTTATCCTTTCCTTCCTGTTATCTGGGGTGGGTACCACCCTACCACCCAGCCGGAACAGACACTTAATAACCCTAATATCGATATAGTTGTAAGAGGACAGGGCGAGTTGACCTTTAAGGAGATTGTGGAAAAATTAGATCACAATTTGCCGCTTACTGACATATCAGGCATATCCTATAAAGAAGAAGATCGCATCATAACCAATCCGGAGCGTGATTTTACAGACCTCAATCTATTCCCTCCCATCCCTTATGATCTGATCGACGTAGAACGCCATATCAAAGATTATAAATTCGGGGACAGGTGCCTGGATTATTACATCAGTCAGGGGTGTGCGGCAGGATGTCATTTCTGTTCTGAACCTCTCTTTTGCGGTAGACACTGGTCAGGACTTGAGCCTGAGACTGTGGTATCTGAACTTGAATATCTGGCAAAAACATATAATATCGATACATTTATGATAAGGGATAGTGATTTTTTCCTGAATGTCAATCGGGTAAAAGAGTTATGTAAACTTCTTATCGAAAAGGATCTCAATCTTCATCTTAGTAGTGTTAACGGGAGGATGGAGCATCTTGCACGCATAGATGAAGAAGTACTATCATTATCTCACAGGGCCGGTGTATGGGAGGTCTTCATAGGTATTGAAAGCGGATACCAGGATGCTTTAGACGCCATGAATAAAGGTGCAACGGTAAATCAGATAATGTCCTGCACCCGACAGTGCCTTAAGCATGATATCGATCTGAGAGCTTCGTTTATGGTGGGTATCCCGGGTGTGGATACTAAAGAAGAGATAAAGAGGACATTCCAGGCAATGCATGAGATCATCTCTGCTTACGGGAAAATAGAACGACTTGAACACCTGGACATTCTGCTTTCGTTCTTTACACCATATCCAAAAACCCCCCTCTACAGCCGTGCAGTCGAAAGAGGATTGAATTATCTAAACACTCTTGAGGATTGGGGTGACTTTGACCAGTTTGATTTTAAAGCACCCTGGATGCCACAGGAATATCATGATCTTGTTAAAAAATTCAGGGAGGGTATGCCCTGGAACTCGGGATATGATTTTGATGAGTGGTGTTATTTCTATTCAGGAATAATGGCTGAGCTGGATGACTTAAAAGAAAACATCAAGTTATCATTTTGACTTAAGGCTTATATTTGATGAATACTATTTGTGCGAAAAGGAACACAGATATATATGATAAAATATCTAATGCATAAGGGAAGATGTTGTATATGATTGAAAAAATCAAGAAACTAGGACTTTTTGGAATCGGTGCCCTGGCACTATCTGAAGAAAAAATCAACGAAATCGCAAAAGAACTTATTGATAAAGGAGAGCTCAACAAGGAAGAAGGCAAGAAATTTGTAAGGGAAGTTATTGAAGAGCAGAAGAAACAGAAAGAAGAAATGGAAAAATGTATTTCTGAAATTGTGAAGGAAGTGTCAGGCAAGGCTAGAATTGAAACAAGAGAAGATATTAAACGTATTGAAGTGAAAATTGACAAAATCGAAGTGGAAATAAAGAAACTCTCAGAACAGTAATCATATATAGCAGGTAGGAAACTGGACGTAGCACACTGTTTGCATGGTTGTACAGGAGCCGTAGCATTCACAAACTCCACAATACCAGAATGTTCAGGCGCCAGCAAGCAGAGCTTGTTTACAAAACGTAGCAGAGCCGTGGTTTTTAAAGTAATTTCTGTGAACGGATAGGCATACATCTGAGGATTGTTAAGTTTAGGGGGTGGATCATAAACAGGAGATAAAATGCATATACGAAAAATAGGACTAATATCACGCACGTATCGTCACGCTGAGCGTTATCATCAAATCCTTGTTGTTCTATTTAAATACGGTTTTGGCGATATTATAGCTAAGTTGCATATCGGGCGTTATATTGATGTTGTGCTTCCAAAAAAAATCAAAAGACAGCAGGAGATAGTAAAGGAATACACTCCATCAGAACGGGCACGGATGGCAATGGAAGAACTTGGTCCTACTTTTATAAAGATGGGACAGTTTTTATCCACACGTCCGGATCTGATCCCTATGGAGTTCTTAACCCAGTTCGAGAAACTTCAGGATCAAGTGCCACTATTTCCATATGCTGATGTTAAGAATATAATTGAAATAGAACTTAAAGCTCCACTGGATACTATTTTTTATGAATTTAATGAAACTCCGATCGCTGCAGCCTCCATTGGACAGGTACACCGTGCAACCCTCATAAGCGGTGAGGATGTGGCAGTCAAGATACAGCGTCCTGATATCCGCAAGACGATTGAAGTTGATCTGGAGATCATACTAAATTTAGCCACGCTGCTTGAGAATAATATAGAATCTTTACGGATATTTAGCCCCACAGATATCGTAACTGAATTTGCAGAAACCTTAATGAAGGAAATTGATTATAAAAATGAGGCAATCAATATTGAGCGATTTGCAAGCCAGTTTTTGAATGAACCACATGTTTATATTCCAAAACTATTCCCTGAAATTAGTACTACAAAAGTGTTTACAATGGAATATATTGATGGGATCAAAGCTTCTGACATCGAACGGCTGGATCGCGAGGGCTATGATAAAAAAGTGATAGCAATCCGTGGTGCAGAGCTAATCTTCGAACAAATCTTTACACATGGTTTCTTCCATGCCGATCCTCATCCAGGTAATATAATGATTCTGCATGATAATGTGATCTGCTATCTGGATTTTGGTATGATGGGGCGTATTAATAGGCAAACCAAAGAAGATTTTGTAGATCTCGTTATAGCAGTTGTTCAGCAGAATGAAGTAAAATCAGCTGATATATTGCTACAGCTTGTCAGGTCTGATGTGGAGATCGATCGCCGAAAACTGGAACAGGATATATCAGATATCACAATGCAGTACTTAAATAAACCCTTAAAAGATATTCATGGAGGACGGGTCATCCAGCAGTTCATGACAATAATCGCACGTCATCAACTGCATATTCCTCCTAATCTTTTTTTAATGATTAAAGCGATGACCACTGTAGGAGGACTTGGCATGATGCTTGACCCGGATTTCGAATATAACAGAGTGGCAACTCCTTTCATTAAACGTGTCCGAATGGAGCGTATGCATCCAAAACGCATGGCAAATGATATGTTGAATTTCAGTACACATACCATTCATACCTTAAAGGAATTCCCGGATGAAATACGTGATATTCTGCAGCAGGCGAAAGCAGGACATACTACGATCAGGGTCGAACCTTACGGACTTACACCAACATTTAATGTTATTGATAGGGTCACCAATCTCATCAGTTTTTCTATTGTACTGGCATCGCTTGTTATAGGTTCCGGATTAATTATTCATGCAG